>CALKVD010000074.1 GCA_937996615.1 uncultured Rickettsiales bacterium
TTCTTTAATAATTTCAGGTAAAGCTGAAGAAAATGTAGAACTTTATGGTATTATAAATCAAATCATCAGAAAATTGCCTAAAAGTTATTTTGAAATAGATGAAAAAATGCGTACCGTTATTCTGACTGAAGAGGGTAACGAAAACCTTGAAAAAGAACTTAAAAAAGTAAAACTCATTGAAAATGATGGAGGATTATACGATCTTGCCAACATGAAAATCGTGCATCATCTTAATCAATCTTTAAAAGCTCATCATGTCTTTAAAATTGATGTTGATTATGTGATCCAAGATAAAGAAATAATGATAATCGACGAGTTCACTGGACGTATTTTAAAAGGTCGACGCTACTCGGACGGTTTGCATCAAGCAATTGAGGCAAAAGAAGGTGTTGTTGTTCAAAATGAAAATCAAACTATCGCGTCAATAACATTTCAGAATTATTTCAGAATGTATAAAAAGCTCGCTGGAATGGCTGGAACGGCGATGACTGAAAGCAAAGAGTTTATGGATATATACAAGCTGAATGTCGTTGCGATTCCAACGCATATGCCGGTAGTCCGTAAAGATGATGAAGATATAATTTATCGGACAACGGCTGAAAAATATAAAGCAATCATAAATGAAATAGAAAAAGCTAATCAAAAAAAACAGCCAGTCTTAATCGGTACAGTGAGTATCGAAAAGTCAGAGTATTTATCAAAATTACTCAAGAAACATAAAATCCCTCATAACGTTCTAAATGCTAAGCATCACATGCGTGAGGCAGAAATTATAGCTCAAGCTGGTCGAGCTTCGGCTGTTACAGTTGCGACTAATATGGCTGGTCGTGGAACCGACATAATGTTGGGAGGTAATGTTGAAACGATAGTATCACAAAAGCTCAAAACAAAATATGGCAACACTTATAGTGAAGCATCAGATTTAATTAAACAAGAGGAATTGAAATTATATCAACAATTAAATAATGAAGTAAAACAAGATCGGGAATTGGTCCAAAATGCTGGTGGACTTTTGATTATTGGCACCGAACGACATGAATCCAGGAGAATCGATAACCAGCTTCGTGGAAGATCTGGCCGCCAAGGGGATCCAGGGAGAAGTGTTTTTTATTTGTCGCTTGAAGATGATTTAATGCGGATGTTTGGTTCTGATAAAATTAGTAATTTTCTAGGTAAACTAGGCTTAAAAGACGACGAAGCAATAACCCATCCTTGGATAAGTAAATCATTAGAAAAAGCACAGCAAAAAGTTGAAGCTCATAACTTTGAGATGCGTAAAACACTGTTGCAATTTGATGACGTCATTAATCAGCAGCGACATTTGATATATGACAGAAGGGTTGAGATTCTACAAAGTAATCATGGATTTATTGAAGAATTAGAAGAGATGAGTTCAGGTCTCAATCAGCGTATTTTTTCTCAATTTATTGCAAGCAATTCTTATCCTGAAGAATGGGATTTAGCCAATCTCCAGAAAGAATTGCGTAGACTATATTCAATAAATATAACTTTAGATTCAAAAATAGGATCCACTGCTGATGAAGCTATTGCTATTTTAAACCAAATTACCAGAGAGCAAATTAAAGATAAAGCTAGGCATTGTGGTAATGAACAATTTGCTGATACTATAAGGTATATTCTAATTGTAACCTTAGATCAATTATGGCGCGATCACCTCCATGCTCTGGATCATCTTCGAGCTGGAATCAATTTGCGTTCATATGGTCAGCAAAATCCCTTAACTGAATATAAAATTGCCGCATTTGAATTATTCAGGCATATGTTGGAAGAATTTGATGAATTGGTGATTCAGCGTGTTATGCATAGCAATATTACGCCAGTGCCTCAGAGCAGCAACCAACAAAATAGCAATGAATTGGTTAATTCTAATAATATTAGTAACAAGCAAGATGCCGAAATTCAAAATACTCCAATAAGTAGAAATAAACCATGTCCTTGTGGTTCTGACAAAAGATTTAAACACTGCCATGGCGCTATTAGATAACACCATAATCGGTTTAAATAAAATTAGATAAAAAGTTAAATTATCATATATAATAGCAATTTACTTATTGAATATATGATGATATTATAGGGTAAGCACTACAAATTATTATTGTTATACGTATGCTTGCCCCAAAAAAAGAAATCCTAAATAATCCACAACATATTTTATTATCCACAGATAAAGAGAAAGTATCATACATAGAAAAAACTCGATTTCAGCAGAATGCCGACATAGCTAAAAGAATTACCTCATTGGTTGCATTGCTAACTCCAGAAATCCAAAAAATAGCACCTTATATTTTTATTTCATCTATAGGTTTTGAGAGTGCTTTGGGGCATATTGGTGGCAATCTAAAAGTGGTGACATCTTTATTCGTGCCGATATTGGGCATTCTGAAAATGCAAAATAAACTCTCTAAGCGTCAGTTGGCGATCACTATAGGAGCACTGTATCTACCTCATCTTGTTAGAACATCTTTCTATTCGGGAACTATTGCGTGTGTGTTAATACTTCAGGATAAGAACATTATAAAATTTGTAGAGAATACAGAAAAGTATATCGTGACTAAATTAGAATTGTGGGGTCAGCTCGAAAAATATTTGAAATTTAAGTTTTATACTGGGTTATTAATCTTTAATATATCATTAATCTTTAATAACCCAGATGTATATCTGACATTCAATTTTTTGAATAATTTAAATAGAAGTTCTGCAAATCATTTGAGCAATATAATCAAAAAAAGTTTTAATTTTTTGAATGGGTTTTATAATGGAATGTTGATATCGCTTAGTATATCGGTGGCAAAAAATATCAGCCATTTCTACCCTAAAAACAGTATAATTGCAATTTTGACAGTGCCATTGATTGAAGAAGTTATTTCTTTAAAAAATATGAAGAATATCTATTTAAACAAAACGAACCAAGAGAAAAAAAATCAAGAAACAAAATTGGTATTGTATAAATTTTTGAGCAAATCTTGTCTTAGATTAGTAGGCATTCCTTTTTTCTATATTAATAAATCAATGCCTAACTTTGTGATATCATTTCTAACAAGTTTTTCTGGGTGGGTTATAAATTGTTTATTACAATTTGCTGTAAAATTTCTGAATTTTTCTGAAAATAGGAAAGAGAATTCAAAACCAGATTATGCTAGGTTTATTACTAAAAGTATCAAAAGTGTATGTTTTACAACTATTATTCCTGATATTGTAATTTCAGCTGTGCGTTCAGTATGGCAGCATGATAAAACTTCAAATATTCTTAGTTTTACTTGTCAAATTTCTTTCTTGTACTATCTGTGCTTTGAGACGAAAAAATTATTCCTTAATAGTAAAATAAGCAACCCTAAATCTGATAGTGTTCCTCGTGATCCTTCGCACTATAATAATAAACAAGCAACACAATATGCAGCTGGAATGGCTGTAATTATATCGCTTTTATACTGTATGAGTTATGCATTGAAAGCTAGTGAGGGGGCTCAGCGCTATTTTAGCAGTGGAAGTAATAGCCAGAGCCACAATGCAAATGCGAACTCATGGGCCAAAATGTTTGATAGTAGGCTTGTAATATTTGCTATACCGTGGACGCTATCGATATTAGGACAAAAATGGCTGCATTCTCAAACGCAAAAAAATAGTAAGCCAGCTACTATAAATGATCATGTTGTCTCGTTGGCAAGATAGATGCACTATATATTTTAAGTTGCTTGAATGATTGTTGGCAAAGGATTGCTATTGAAATATTTCTAGTATTTTTTGCATTATATATTTTAAGCAATACACAAAAATCAAACTCAGGGGAAGTAAGTATTGTATAAAATTATAGATAATTTTCAATTTGTATTGAAAAAGAATTTTTACCAAAAATTAATCAATTAAAAAAACTGCATATTATTTATTTTGCAAAAATCAATAATATGCAGATTGCTAATATTCTAAAAAAAATGTAATAATCCTATGATTACTTCAAAGGAAATCAAAACTATAATTATCAGTTCCATACGCGAAGAATGGAGATGCTGCAGTTCTGTTGCTAATATATTATATAATTCATGAATAACTTTTAGTCGATCGTTTAGAATTTGGATACGTTGCGACACATCCATAAATTTGATTGCCATTTCATAGTATTGTTCATATCTTGGGCGTTTCCAGAAAAAATCTGGTACATCTAAGATATCACTATGTAAATTGACGAAATTTCTTTCCAAAAATAATGCGCCGATTCTTTTTGCTAGAGTTTTGCGCGACAGGGATATTTTGCCTGTTTTAATTAGCATATTGGGGATGGATTTATTTTCCTCAATTGTTCTTTCGGCCGATTCTTCAAAAGCACTAAGTTTGATAGATTGCGATAGGCCATATGAAAAACTTAGGCAGACATATGGGTCTTGGGTTTGAAGAATTATTTGGTTGTTTTCGGTATCAATATAAGAGATGTCATCCTGCTTTGAGATTGAATAATCGCAACGATCAACAATATAATTAGGCAAAGGGTTTTCAAGAAAATCTTCAATCTTTTTGAGAATTTTTTCTTCGCTATCTGGAGATATACCCCAGCAAACGATGCATCCATAGCTATATATCCATATATCACCATTTTCCCCTAGATCAAAAAGATCTGCTTCAATGTGGAGAACTTCGCGCCCATAGATTCTGTGCGGCCAACTTTGCTTAGTAAAAAATTCAGAGATTGCAAGTAAATTATAAGATTCACCGGCGCAATAAGACGAGCATTGTAAAGTCATATAAAAAAGAATTGAGTTTGGTGCATCATGTCAGATTCTAAGCTTAACTAATTGGTAGAGATCAGATTTAGGTTTGGTTAATGCGAACCAAATCTGCGAACTATCTGTTATATAGCACCAAAGATGCTAGATTAAGGTTTACTTTTGATGTAAACTCTGAGTTGCTTAAATTTAACAACGATTTCACCTTTCTGCTAAACTCTATAATAATTCTTCGATTATGGCAAGAGATAGCTGAAAAATATTTAATTTAAGAACTATAAGCGAATTGCTATAAACGCAGGAGAACAATGAATAGAAAGAATTGATATATAAAAATAACATTTCGATGTTAGATTTCAAAAACTTAAAGCAAAAAAGTAGCTATATTTTGAACAAAAGAGAGCAAAGTATAACTTGTCAAAAAATGCAATATTAAGTTGGAGCAGAACCATAAACGAAGAAAATTGAGCAAAACGTAATATTTCAGAGGTAAAAAAGATATAGAGAAATATTGTAGTCATCATTATGAATAAATATTCTTGAAAACTATAATAATTTATAAAAATAAAGAATTGATCTAAGAATCTCCTTAATAAGAGATTGTTATTATTTATTGGGTACGATTCTATCTAATTTTTCGTACCCAACAATCCTTAGCTGTCAGATCAATTTTTTGTTTATATTTATGACTCCATCTAGCTGATTTTACCTGCTTTACGTGCTTCTTGTTCAACGTTGTCTAGTATCCATTCAATCCATTCTTTATATCCTTGTTTATTATCACGAGTCTGGTCTCTGAACGGAAATTGGTTGGTGATATAATCAATTAATTCATGTGGAAAAGGCTCCATCTCCAGCATTTTCCTACCTTGGATTAAAGCTGCAACAATTGATTCCGGATAATTACATTTAAGATAATCAGATACTATTTTATCATCCGAATCATCTGAAACGTTAGCATCAAAATAAAGCAATAATGAAAAAAATTTACCATATTCTGACTTTAAATCCTCGTGAATTTTATATAAATCCATAAAAACCTCTATTCAATTGGATAAGCTGTTAAAATTCTTGGACCATTAGGAGTATTTTTTAATACAACCCTAGCTTTAGTTCGTTTAGTGCTCATTTTATCACCTATACTCATACCCCGACCTATTTCGCGACCAAACTCTAGATCGAATTCCTGAGGTTTTTTAGCACCACTAGCCAACCAAGCATCAATATCTTTGCATTATTTGTTATTCTTTTCTTTTCATAACATAATACGCATCTCCTAATTTAATTTCCTCAGGAAAATCTAATCTAACGGCTTTCCATTCTATCTCATATTCTTCAGAAAAATCCGCCATAACCTCGGTTTCCATGCAGCTTACATCTTCTCTTAAGTTTTCATCTATTATGCCATCATAATAACTTATGATTTTAATGCTATTTCCTATTACATTTAAAATTACTGCTCGCAAATTAGGAGTTATTTCCCCGAATAATGCTGTCATAATAGATAATTGAACCGATGAGATAATATTAAGGTTTTGCCGGGGTGACATGTATACCTCTATTAGAATAATGGATTATGCCTTTGCTAGTTCTAACTGGATTCTTCATACCTTCTTCAAGATAAAAACCAATCTCAGTACTAAAATCTATACGCTCTTTGTAACCAGCTTGACCCCTAACCCCCTGCACCGGTTGTCCTGTGCCAAATTTTTGCTGCACCAATTTTTCTAATTTATTTTTTTCCATACTGATTATGCCTCGACCCTCCATATAATTTTTGTGACCAGGGATGTGCTTGCCTTGTTTATCCCACTCAATTTGTCTAGGGCCTATCGAAGCTTTACGCAACTTCTGAGCGAATCCTTTGACCAGGTTGGAGACAGACGAAGCGCCTTTCGCAACCATCGCACCACCGAGAACAGCGGCGGTACCCCATGCCATAGCTTCGTCAGCCGTTAGGTCATTCCACTTCTGTTTCG
>CALKVD010000075.1 GCA_937996615.1 uncultured Rickettsiales bacterium
TTATTGGAAAGAATGGCAATGAGTTTTAGCAAAATTAGCAACAACGATTCTACAACAAAAAGTACTGACGAAAAAATTCAACGAGATCTACTTGATATTCCAGCTTTTTTACGTAAAAATAACAACAAATAACTCTGATAGAAAATGGTTTAACTTATATGCTTACCTACGCTACTCGCATCCTGCTGAAACTCAAAACATTTTCAGCAATCCTTAATATATTGGGTATAGCATTTATGTTTACTGCATTAGATCGATCAAGAACATATGCTGAAAGTAGAATCAAGGATATTGTCTATTTTGAAGGAGTTCGTGATAATATGCTAGTTGGTTATGGTTTAGTTGTTGGCCTGAATGGCACTGGTGATAATTTAACCAATTCAACGTTTACAGCTAGCACTTTGAGAGAACATCTTGGTAGACTTGGGGTCAACACAGTGAACATCAACAACCCTAATAATCCCGTAAATTCTCTTAATACTAAAAATACGGCAGCTGTTATGGTCACTGCTACCCTTCCCCCATTTGCACGTAGCGGGAATTATATTTCGGTTGCTGTCAGCGCGATGGGTGATTCCAAAAGTCTTAAGGGAGGAACACTACTTGCCACAACACTTTTGGGCCCAGATGGAATGGTCTATGCTCTAGGACAAGGCCCATTAAGCATTGGCACTCCATCTGATCCAGAATTAGCCAAAAATAATAAACCTCATACCACAAATGCATATATTGTTAATGGAGCAATTGTAGAACGCGAAGTACCGTTTAGAATGAATAATATGGAGACAATAAGGCTTTCACTCAAAAATCCAGATATCACAACAGCTAGATCAATTGTGAATGCAATTAACTCTAATATGAGAAATAATTTAGCATCAGCTGAAGATCCTGGCACAGTTCAATTAAATGTTCCAACACAATACCGAGGAAATGTTGTGGGGCTTTTAGCCGATATTGAAAAACTCTATGTATCAGCAGATCAAATTGCCAAAGTGGTGATCGATAAAGCTACTGGAACCGTTGTGATTAATGAAAATGTAAGGATCAATAATGTAGCTATTTCACAAGGGGGATTAATCGTCAAAGTCAAACCAGAAGAAGAATTTCAATTTTTATTAGAGGGAAAATCAGGTGAAATAGAAGAATCAGCTCCAGGAACTAAAATGGCATTAATGAATAAAGGGCAAACAACTTTAAACGATTTAGTTCAGGGATTAAACGCACTTGGTGTTAAAACTACTGATCTTATCGCGGTTCTTGAGTCAATCCAAAAAGCAGGAGCATTGCAGGCAGTAATTGAAGTTCGCTAGGGTTTGTTAACACTTATTTTATAGGCGCAAACTTCAACTTAATTTACTATATGAATTTTTGTGGTGAGTCCGCCACCTGATTTGCCGATGGATTATGAAGGTTTTTTTTAAAGCATCTGCGGCATCAGATTCTACTTTGAGGCTGTTATTGTTGAGTCCAAGGCATGTTACAGAAATTTGGGTCAATTTTTCTTTTTTGCACAAAACCAACAAACATTCCAAAACGCGCTTTTCAACCCACCATTTAAGGCTGGTATAAAACGCGGCCACATCCAACGCCGCTTTAATGAAGGGCAAAGTATTAAATTCGATATTTTTACCTTCCCACCATGCACGGGAATATTTGGTTTGATCAGGCTAGGTTAACTAATTCTTATTCAATGTTTTCATAAAACCAGCATAACATATCTCTATCTGTAATAATGTTAACACGCCTTAACTAGCCAGGACGCAACCTTAATACTACCTCTGATACCACGTTAGCCTAGCGCTATACTAGGAGAGACTATTTTAATAGCAAATCACACCAAAATTTAATCGTTCCATTAACGAAAATATATCAGCAAAAATTAAGCAATAGGCAGTTTTTTGCAAACCCTCATTTATGCTAAATCAGATGGAAAATCAAATTGGGTTATAACAGCTATAAACGTAGTATCATTACTTAATATCATAGTATGATTTACTAGATCCATGATCAGTTTTATTCCAACTATGCGGCTTTTTTATTAGCGAGTATAAAGCCATTATACCAGCGATTATATATAGAATATAGTAAAAAATAACTAATAATAAAGGTATAATCCTAAATTTTTTTAATTTTATTTGAATACAGTATAGAACCCATAATACACCGGTGTACCAGAGACCAAAAGCCAAATAGCTAATATAATAAACATCATAATTTCCCCAGAAAACCCATATAATTAACTGCAAACAGTTTAGTACAGGCAAAATCGCAGTTCCCCCTATGATATTTAAAAATAGCTGAATATTAAAAATACTACCTAAATTTTGCTTAATTTTGAAAGGTTGACGCATATGAACCAAAAATGTTTGGATATATCCCTTAATCCACCTACTTCTTTGATTTAACCAAGCTTTGACCGTTATTGGCGCCTCCTCCATTGTATATGATTGCAAAACTTGAACTATTCCACCATTTTGCACTATTCTTACCCCCAAATCTGCATCTTCAGTTACATTATAGCTATCCCATCCACCGATTTGCTTGAGGAAATCAACTTTAAAATGGTTACTAGTACCACCAAGCGGAATCAAAGCCTTGCAATAAGAAAGGGATGAAATTATATAGTTAAACCAATAAAAGTATTCAAGAGAAAAAAGTTTCGTTATTATCGATTCGTCTTCATTAAAAAAATTGAGATATGCCTGAAGACAAACAAGTCTAGAAGCTGAAAATTTATTTTTTTTCTGTTTTTCAGCATAAGCATTAAAATAATCAACAGATTTGCGTAATTGTAAGGCATCAGGTCTGTCTTCAGCATCATATATCACTAAATATTGACTCTGGACAAATTGCAACCCATAGTTGCATGCCCTAGCTTTGGTTTGGGGATAGCCTGGTGGAACTGTAATAATTTCAAAATTGTTAGGCAATATTGTTTCCGCTAAAAAATTTATTGTTTGCTGATCATGATTCTCAATTAAAATCAAAACTTTAAGCTTATTTTTACAATATTTAATGTTTTCAATATTTTTTACTAAAGTGGAAATGACTATTTTTTCTTCACGATATAATGGCAACATGATAGTATATGTAGGAAATTTTACTTCTTCAATATCTCGATAATTCTTTAGGTTATCGCTAGAATGAGCAGAAAAATCAAAATCTTTGCCGCCGCTTTGGTATTCTTTGTCTTCATAAGTCCCATCCGAATTCATTATCGGCAAACGATCAATAAAATTTAGTAATTTAGCTTGAGCAAAAAGCTTTAATCTGAAATAAGAAAAGTAAATAAACGATAAATTCATTAGAAATACCATAGATTTACCACTTTCTGTGGGATATATAGCGAAAAACCCAAACATAATTAGCATTAGACTATAAAAAATTATTTTTTGCCCTAAAGAAGTCGTGCGCTTTGCTAACTCACAAAATTTAATTTCTTGACCTATAAAAAATTTTTCACCAAGTTCAGTGAAATTTGTTTTTTCTTGAATAATTTTTTCTTGAGCAGGAACATAATCAAAATATTCTAATCCAATAGATAAACTATCTGATAGAGATGTTCCCCCCTTATCCTTATCATATTTTAAACCAGATAGCCTTAAATCATATATTATATCTTTCTTTTTAGTATTTATTTTGAATTTATTTGGTTTACTATTCTCCAAATCGTTTATGGCTTTTAAATTATCACTATCTTTTTGTATTTTTGCTAACAACCCATTTATATTTTTTTGATGCTTTTTTTGCATGCTTTAATTTTCTTAAACCTATAAATTCCCAAACACAAAATACAGTGAATTTGATAATCTGCAATATTTTATTTATCTTATAGAAGATTATCTAACCACCACCCCAACAGAAAAATTAACTAAAAGCCTTTGACAACTGAAAATTTTATGCTACTATCACCTCCTGTCATTTAAATAACAATCAGTAATTAATTAAATTATGGCTCAAAACACTAACGATATTCAACAACGATTAGTAAACATCTTGGGACGCAGATTTGACAAAGGAGAATTCCCTATCAGTGCTAGATTTGTCGAAGATTTAGGTGCAGATAGCCTTGATGTAGTCGAGGTAATCATGGCAATAGAAGAGGAATTTGGTGTCGAAATTCCTGATAGCGAAGCTGAATCTATCAAAACGATAGAGCAGATGATCGAATACATAAAAACTGCTACACAAAAAAATGCTTGAACTATTGTTTATGATTAAATATAATCCAAACTTAAGTTCTGGCAATTTTGACCACATTTATTGATTTTTAGAGGTAAATTTCTTTGACGTACGTAATGGTTAAGTATAATAACGTAGAGTCTTCTTTGCGTGTTTTGAAAAAAAAGATGCAGCGCGAATCTATTTTTAGGGCTGTAAAAAACAAAAGACATTATGAAAAACCTTCCGATAAGAGAAAACGCAGAAGGGACGAAGCGAGACGCAGAAAACACAAAATTAGTCGTCTGTGGATACCAAACTATGGTGCAGATTCTGGCGTTGCTAACACAACAAACGAACATATCGCTGCTGTACCTAATATCGAAGTTGGCACTCCAACACTTTAACTTTTTGCCCTGGTTTTCTATTTTGATCGTCGTGGCCGAATAGCAAAGTGGTAATGCAACGGATTGCAAATCCGTTACACGTCAGTTCGATTCTGACTTCGGCCTCCACTTATTGAGACACCAAATAAAAACATCTTGGCGTCATCAGCAATTGTACGTCAATTATTTTATAATTTTTTATAATCTGGCCGCAACATAATTTGGATTCAAATATTCTAATTTAGTGAATAGAATAAAACTCGGGTTTGAAGAAATTGAATCATCACATTTATTTATCATCAGCTACCTGAATTAATTAGTCGCAGGTAAAACTCTATAATACCTAAACGATATTTTTAATATTATCAGATTGATTTGCGATAGCTGACTGAATTAATCGATCAAA
>CALKVD010000076.1 GCA_937996615.1 uncultured Rickettsiales bacterium
ATAGCAATACAATAACTTCTGCATATAACTGTATTCTATAAATTACCATATGGATTTTCTGAAAAACATACCAACCAACCGATTAATAATCATCTTGGTAGGTGGAGCAATTGCTCTAGCAACAATCTTCTTCCTAGTGTTTGCTTTATCTAAGCCTACAATGGTACCATTATATTCCAAACTAAACGCAGAAGATACAAACGCGATCACAATGCGATTACAATCAATGAATATTCCCTATAGCTCTGACCAAAATGGTGAAAAAATCATAGTACCAGAAAGCGATTCTTTACGCCTTAGAATGATGTTGGCACAAGAAGGTCTCCCTTCTGGTAATAATATGGTCGGCTATGAAATTTTTGATCGCACAGATCTAATTGGTACATCGCAATTTGTTAATAACATCAACCTGGTAAGAGCCCTAGAGGGGGAAATAGCAAGAACTATTAGCCAAATCTCAGCAGTTGAATCTGCAAGAGTACACCTTGTCCTTCCAAAATCCGAATTATTTTCAAAAAGCGGACCAGCTCCTTCTGCTTCTGTAATGCTACGCCTCAAAACAGGTAAAGAACTAGAGAAACGAGAAGTTAATGGAATTACTCACCTGGTGTTAAAAGCAGTTCCAAACTTAGACATAAGTAATATTAGCATTATTGATCACAAAGGTCGGGCATTACATACAGACAGTGAAAATGATTCCGAAACAATTTTAAATCCAGGAATGCTAGAATATCAGCTTAAAGTTCAATCAAAACTCGAATCGATCATTGAAAATTTACTAACAAAATATGTTGGCGCCAATCGAGTTAAAGCTTCAGTAACTGCTGACATAGACTTTGACAAAGCTGTAATTAGCAGCGAAGACTATGATCCCAACAAACAAGTTGTGAGATCAGAGCGTAGTATGGATGAAGAAGATAGAGAAAATCAGGCTTTAAACAACGTCAGCGTTGCTAATAATATTCCAAACGCCGCTCAAAAAAAAGCTCAGGAATCTATCCCACTCAAAACCCACAGCAAATCAGATAGCGTAACTAACTATGAAATTTCCAAAGTAACCACTAATAAAGTAATTCAGTGGGGCAAGGTAATGAAATTGTCAGTTGCTGTTATTGTAGATGGAGTATATATCGAAGATCCTAAAGGTCGAAAAATATATCAAGAACGTAGCAAAGAAGAATTAACTAAATTACGCAATATCGTTGCAGCTGGAATCGGCATAGACGAAGCTAGAGGTGATCAAATAGATTTAGTCAGCTTGCAATTTGCACAAAGTGATACAGAGCCAAGTACCCTAGGTCAATTCAACCCATTTGATAATGGCGCCACAACAATTAAAACTATTACAGTCATTATAGCTTTGATAATTGCTGGATTCTTACTGCTTAGACCATTGATCAGTAGATTTATACCAAAAAAACTGCAAAATTTATCACCTAATCTCACTCCTGACTTACAACAAAAGCTAGCAGACGCCAATGTTGATAGTCAGACAAATAATATTAATTTTGAGGATAATCAGATGACCGAGCAAAAAGATAGTAATGACCTTGGTAGAAATACCCGAGTCGATGGTAGCAGCGACCAAAGCAAAATCAATGACTCATTAGGTACTAGCAGAAAATATAACGAGCTATTACGCTATTTGCGTGAAACAATTAGCAATGATGTGAGTAGTGCTATGACTGTTGTTTCAAACTGGATACATTCAGCTAATAACAAATAAATTATAATACTCAACTTCTA
>CALKVD010000077.1 GCA_937996615.1 uncultured Rickettsiales bacterium
CTATTGTTAGCGGCGGGACTGACTCACATGTTATGTTGGTAGATTTGAGTAGCCATCAAATAACTGGCCGTGATGCAGAAAGATATATGGAAAAACTAGGATTGATATGCAATAAAAACACTGTACCATATGACCCTGCTGGACCAGTTGTGACTTCGGGAATCAGGCTTGGAACTCCGGCGGGAGTCACTAGAGGATTTGGAGTTGAGGAATTTGGTCTTGTCGCTGATTTGGTTGCTGACAGTTTGATTGCGATGAAAAACTCGGATAGTATAATGGCGGAAAATGTTAAGGTGAAAGTTCAAAATCTCTGCAAAAGATTTCCAATCTATTAGATTTGCTATAGGTTAGATTATCAAATATATTAGCACTATATTATAGTGCTGTGCTATCTAAAAATTACTTAACAAATTTTGCTAAAATAATTTTGATTTTTTTAATCAGCTACTTCCTGCTTTTTTTAATTTGTGTTAGCGTGAAAAATATATCATAAAATATAATTTCAACCCAAAACAAAAAACAACTATGTCAGAAATGATACAAGAAATATTAATAGCACGCGATGTAATTGCAAAGGAAATTAAGGGGTTGGTTGCTTTAGATCAAGCTTTCGCTGCTGATTCTAATACTGTTGGCTATGATTTTGCGCAAAGTTTTATTAAAGCACTTGATCTTATTAGCAATACTAAAGGAAAACTTATCTTTTCTGGTATAGGTAAAAGTGGACATATTGCAAAAAAAATCGCAAGTACTATGTCGTCGATCGGTATTGCGTCAGTGTTTTTGCATGCAGCAGAAGCTGGACATGGAGATCTTGGAACTATTGGCCAAAATGATGTAGTGATTCTATTGTCAAACTCTGGTAGTGGACAAGAAGTAGATTTGATTCTTAAATATTGTAACCAGTATAAAATAGCTCTAATTGGAATGACCAGCAACCCAAATTCAATTTTGTGTCAACATAGTCTAGTTACATTACTTTTGCCGAAAATGCCAGAAGCGGATGATCACCTGCCGATACCAACTGTTTCGAGTTGTATTTTCTTGGGTTTGGGGCATGCATTAATTGTTTCAATGGGAAAGCGTAGGCAAGTTGATCTAGCTAAGTACGGAATTCATCATCCAAATGGATCTATTGGGATGAAATTTGTGAAAGTTGAGGAAATTATGCATATAGGAGATTCTTTGCCTTTAGTAAGTTTTGATACAGATAAATTTAATACAATTCTAATGATGACAACCAAACGTATGGGTTGTACTGGAGTAGTTGATGATTCTGGCAAACTGATTGGGATTATAACTGACGGTGATTTAAGAAGAGCTTTTCATCAAGATTTTGCAACGGCTGGTGAAATTATGACCCCTAACCCATTGTGTATCAATCAAGAATGTCTTGCCAACGATGCTTTGCAATTGATGCAGGAAAAGATGGTGCAGCAACTTTTTATAGTACAAAATAATCATGTTGTTGGAATAGTGCATTGGCACGATTTGCTAGAATATGGAAATGAATCGCGATGAAATAAAATCGAACAAATTTTGGGAATTATTTTGAGTTTTTAGGGGGATTTTGAATTTGAATTGTTCGATTGTGGATTTAATTCAACCTAATTTGATCACTTTCCATTCAATTCATATAAATTCACATCACGAAATTGAAAATCTTCCGCTGTTGCATCGTCATATTTGATGTTACTTAACTCCATTTCAGCTTCAACAACTTGATTTTCGATACGTTCGATTTTAGTTAACAGAATGGGATTGGTTTGGAACACCAGGCCGATCTCAGTATTGCTTAAATCGTTTTTGACTGATGTTTGGTTCTTAGTTCCAGTCTTCAATATAACAGCAGCGCGATTACCATCTAACAAATAACATGATTTGAGTTGGTTCTTAATTTGATTATGGCGCAATAGCTCAGCGACCATTGGATCGATGGAAACAAAGCTTTTTTCTTCTAGTTCATAATCATAATGGATTATGTCTTTTTTTTGTGCCAGAACCAAGATATGTTTTGGGTCAGTATATTCAAGTCGCATTTTATCTGGTTTTTGCAAAATTACTGTGCCTTTTTGGATTTCGGAAGTAGCTGGATCATATTGCTGGAAATTAGCTCTTAGTGAGCTAATATTGCTGAGGTAGCTGTTAATACTGTCAAGTAATGCTTGGCTACATTTTAAGTTTTTAGGTTGTGATATTTTAGTTACGGATTTGGGCCTATTATTGTTTTGGGCGAAGCTTTCCGGAGCTGATGTTACTAAGAAACACAAATACATCAAAGTAAGAGCAATAAATTGTTTAATGTTTATATATTTAAGCATTTGTTAGTTATGTAGTTTGATTGATGTGTTAATCATTATATTGACGGGAAATTAATACGTCAAGATTTGAAGATTGGTTATAGGTTTAAGCTGACTTGTTCTTTATTTGAACATCTGATATGTTACTCTGGACCGATAAAATTATCGAATATTAATTAGTGATCAAAAAACAGATAATAAAATACAAAACAAGCATTCGTACTAAAATAGTGCTGCTGATTTCAATTATAGCTGTTGTGATTCCAATGTTTTCAGCTATATCACTAGGTTCTATATATTCTTTTCTGGGGGTAGAAAAGATCTTCAGTTCTCAGGTAAGTAATAGTGTTCAAGAAACGGTCAAAATTGCTAAACTCTATCTTCAGGAACATATAAATAGCATCAAGATTGATATACTCACTACTGCTCATATTGTTGATGATAATCCTTTTTTGTTTAACAATAAAGCAGGGTTAAACGCTTTTTTGCAACAATCAGCACTGCAACGTTCTCTTTCAGAGATTATAATATTTACAACTGATGGTAAAGTTATCGGCAAAAATGAACTTGGTTTTTCGCTATTGTTTGAAATCTTACCAAACATAGCTTTGGAGGTTGTTGATAAACCTGGGAATGTCTATGTACATCGGAGTGGGGACGAAAAAGTTCAGGCGGTAGTCAAGTTATTTAATATTTCAAGATTTATGGAAAAAGATGTTTATATGCTAATGGGTAGATATATAGATAGCGAGATTCTTGATCAATTAGAGGAAAGTGAGTCTTTCAGCAATCTATATACCGAGCTATATACCCAGATGGATGACCTTAGGGTTAGGATTACCTGTAGTTTTATCGTGTTATCGCTTATCATTCTGTTAATAGCTTTGGTTGTCGGAAACAGAGTTGGCCTTTCTATTATTAAGCCATTAAATTGGATTGCTGAAGCTGCTGCAAAAATAGAACAAGGAGAATATGGTACCAGGGTTGAAGGAGTTGGTGGTCAAGATGAACTAGGTATTTTAGTGCGTACCTTTAATAGTATGAGTAGCACGATCAAAGTTCAGCATAAAAAATTAGCTCAAGCAAATTCAATTATTGATCAAAGAAGAGTATTCATTGAAACTGTACTATCGGAACTAACAGCCGGAGTAATAGCATTGGATTCGAATTTAACGATAACTTTAAGCAATAGTTCGGCTTGTAGTATGCTAGGGATTGATTCTCTAGATGGTTTGGAATTTGGTGATGTTTTTCCTGAGCTGATGTCAATTCTGACGGAGCTGTTAGCTAGTGGTCAAGATGGCATCAATTGTAATATTACGATAATACGTAATAAATCAGCTTTAAAATTATTCGTTAAGGCTGGTATAGTTCGAGAAGTAGCTAAAAACGAGATTCAAAGTATTGTCATCGCTTTTGACGATATAACAGAATTTTCTGCCAATCAAAGATTTAAAGCTTGGAGTGAAGTTGCAAGAAGAGTTGCTCACGAAATCAAAAACCCCCTTACTCCAATTCAACTTGCTGTTAATAGATTGCAAAAAAAGATCATGCCTCTTATAGCTTCAGAAAAGGACCAAAGCTCTTTTTTATATTATACTGAGATTATTGATAAAAGAGTTGAGGATATTAAAATAATGGTTAGTGATTTGCTAACTTTTGCTAAACTTTCGACGCCAAGGCTACAAAGAGAAGATATCTGCCAAATTATTGCGGAAGTAGTTTTGCTAGAAAAAGCAAGTCATCCAAATATTGAATATCAATGCAGTTTTGGAGATGGTGAGGTGTGTTATGTTTTATGCGATAAGATGCAGATTGCACAGGTTTTAACAAATTTATTAAAAAATTCAGCTGAATCTATTAATAGTTTGCAGCAAAATCATAGCAATCATAATTATATAAATATCAACATTATTAAATCAAAAGAAACAGCATCAATAGTAATTGAAGATAGTGGCGCTGGGATAGATCACAAAATACTTGATTCTATAGGCGATCCATATATTACAACTAAATCAAATGGTACCGGCCTGGGGTTGGCAATTGTCAGTAAAATCATCGATGAGCATAAAGCTGGTCAATTTATGATTCAAGATAAAGCTATTCAAAACGATAAAAATAAGTATGATGAAGTACTTCCTGATCGAAAACAGAAAAACTATGATCAAGCTCTGAATAATAACAGAATAAAAAAATCGACACACGGTGCAATTGCAACTTTTGTTTTAAAAATGATTACTGATACCAACAACTCTAATGATGTATAATCGTGTATAAACGCAACAGTATTAAGTCTCTGTTAGAATGGTGGCGGTGCATTGATCACCAAACTTTAATTGCCATAATTTTTCTTATGGCAATTGGATTAGTGCTATTAGCAGCGGCAGGACCAGCAAGCAGTACAAGAGTCGGTATATCTAAAATGCATTTTGTTAATAAACAAATTATCTTCATGCTTTTTTGCCTGCCTACCATCTTGTTTTTTTCGATGATACCCAAAAAGCTTTTGCAGCTTTTATGCCTACTTGGCCTCATTGCTACTATTGGTATGCTGGTTCTGGTACCGTTTTTAGGGGAGGCGGTTAAAGGAGCAAAACGTTGGATTAATTTACCTGGATTTTCTTTGCAACCGTCAGAATTTTTGAAACCGTTCTATTCTTTTTTGATTGGATATGTAATTGGTTCTAAAGAGTGGGAGAATAATCGGGATCAAATCAGAACTTTTGCAACTTGTGTTTTGCTACACTTGGTGGTTGTATTATTATTGTTGTTGCAACCTGATTTTGGGATGTTAATGACGATTTCTGTGGTGACTGGTGTGCAAATCTTTGCTGCCGGATTTGCTTGGTATATTCTAGCTACGAGCATTGTGGCGATTGTTATATGTGGGGCTGGCGCGTATATTTTGCTACCACACGTTGCAAGACGTATCCATTTATTTTTAAATAATGATGGGGAAGTTGCTTATCAAGTTCAAAAATCTATTTTATCCTATAAAGCCGGTGGGATGTTTGGTAGAGGCCCCGGAGAAGGTGTAATAAAATATCAACTTCCAGACTCCCACTCAGATTTCATTTTTGCAGTTGGAGGAGAAGAATTTGGTGCAATTTTTTGTCTGATCACAATAGGGTTAATTCTATTTATAGTTGCAAGAGGATTTTTGCATGCGTTGAAGACTAACAACAAGCAAGCTGTACTTGTTATGCTGGCGATGATTTCTTATATGGCATTTCAATCTATTTTTAATATTGGGGTAACATTGAATATGTTACCAACAAAAGGTATGACATTACCATTGATAAGTTATGGTGGTTCAGGTTTGATTTCACTTTCTATTGCAATGGGTATATATCTTAATTACAGCAGGTTATCTTATAAATCTTTAATTCGTGAAAAAAAATATGAAGTTCATATAAAATTTTAGTTATAGTGACTTGTAATGATAATAATAATGTAGTAGATTGATCAGGAATCAATCTAGATAGATGTGGGAAAAGTTTATGATGCAACTTAAAAGCGAACTAAGCAATACGAGACAGAATATACAATTTTTAGATCGTAATTGTTTTTCTAAGGCGAGGTCGATAGTTGTTTCAAAGCAGGATAAAATACATCAATACAGCTATGGTGTTGCTGCTGAAAAACTTATCATAGCTTATCTAAAACAAAATGGTTCAGTGATTTTAGGCCATCGCTACAAGAGTCCCTATGGAGAAATCGATATTGTGGCATATAATCGACAGCTACAACAAATTGTGTTTGTTGAAGTTAAGGCTAGAAGAAATAAAACAAGTGGTAGACTTCATCTGGATGGAATTATTACATCTAAACAACAGAATCGTTACCTCGAAGCCATTGAATGGTTTAGGGGCGAAAATCTGGAATATGCTAAGTTAGGAATGAGAATTGATCTTGCTTTGGTTTTAAATGGCCAGCTTGCTGAATATATTGAAAATTGCTGGCAGTAGTTTTAATAAAGTACTATGCAATTATTATAAAACAGTCTAAAGATGGATTTGGTATCATCAATCTAATTATTAGAGCTATAAGCAATTAATAGCAAGATTTTAGATAAGTAATCAATTTATGCATAGAATAAAAAAGTTTATCAAAAATTTTTTCAGTGCTAGGATAAAAAAATACCTAATCAATATAACAAAAAATATATGCCAATAACTGCTAATACTTACACCACCCAAAAAGGGATGAAAAGCAAGGTTGTGCTGGAGAATGATAAATTGCCGGATAACACTGTTTTGATTGATGTTATTTCACCAACTTTGAATGAGAAACAGCTGCTGGAAAATTCTTTAGGTATAGTTATACCGAGCAGAGAAGAATTGGAGGTGATTGAGGTTATGAGTCCCTTTTATAAATCGGGTGAACACTACTATATGACGCTAACTGCTGTACAGCAAATCGGGGATGATGAGTATTGGGAGAGTACAGCTTTAACTTTTATTTTGACTCCTACTTGTCTTGTTATGTTGCATCACGATGATATCTATGCTTTGAAAAATTTTTTTGATATACACAAAACCCATATTAATTTTGATACTGCCCCAGAAGTGTTACTAATTTTTCTCCTTGATTTGGTTATCAACCATGTTGCATCAGTTCTTGAAAAAGCAGGAGGTGAATTAGATCGATTGCTGAAAATATTATTTGAAAAATCAGATCGAAATACCAAATCTAATAATAAGCAAGCTCAGAATCATTATGACGACATAATCAAAAAAATTGGGCGAAATGGTAATTTAATTTCGAAGAATCGTGAAAGCTTGGTTAGTGTCAATCGGTTAATCATCTATTATAATCAGGTTGATGAAATTCGTAGTATCCCAATTAAAATCAGTCGCAAAGAACATAGATTAAGGATCAGACATTTAGCTCGCGAGATCTTGTCACTAAGCGAATATGCTAATTTTTTATCTCAACGTAATTCTTTTTTGCTTGATGCTACTTTAGGGATGATTTCGGTAGAGCAAAATGTTATTATCAAAGCATTTACCGTTGCTGCAGCGGTTTTTATGCCACCAACATTAATAGCGAGTATATATGGTATGAATTTTCTCAATATGCCGGAATTAAATTGGGCTCTTGGTTATCCGCTAGCTTTGCTTTTTATTATTATTTCAGCAATCATTCCGTATTTGTTCTTTAAGCGAAAAGGATGGTTATGATTTTGAAATATATATATTATATATTTTAATTTTAATCCTAATAAATGTTCTTATAAAAATATTAAATGCTAACTAAGTCAATAAATTTTAACAAAGCAGAGTTTATTTATGGTGCGACCCATTATCATAACTTGCCCGAATCCAAACTAGCTGAAGTTGCTTTTTGGGGCAGATCAAATTGTGGTAAATCTAGCATCATTAACGCCATTACTAGAAGGTCAAAATTAGTACGAACATCAAATTCACCTGGTGCTACTAAACAAATCAACTTATTTGCAATCGATAATCAATTGGTTTTTGCTGACATGCCAGGATATGGTTATGCTAAAG
Source organism: uncultured Rickettsiales bacterium (assembly GCA_937996615.1). Taxonomy (GTDB): domain Bacteria; phylum Pseudomonadota; class Alphaproteobacteria; order Rickettsiales; family Midichloriaceae; genus CALKVD01. Next base: position 7,814 of record CALKVD010000077.1, read on the forward strand.
CTTCTAAAGCTGAAATTAGTAGATGGCAAGAATTGGTTACGACATATCTTTTAAAGCGACCAAATCTTAAAATGATTTTTATTTTGATTGATATCAGACGGCGTGTCATGCCTTTAGATCTTGAGGTGATGGAGCAGCTTAGTCACCATGGGTTGCTTTTTAATGTTATAGTAACTAAATGCGATAAACTAAATTTAGTTGAAGCAGTGGTAGCAGTTGCGGCAATCAACGATATTTGTCAGCGATATGGTAGTTTTGCGGGGCATACCATTCAAACTAGCAGTGTGAAATTGACCGGTCTTGATGAAATCAAGGCTGTGATAAGCGAAATTTGTATTAGTAATCGTAGGAAATAAGTCCAGAACAAATTAATAATAAAGCTAATTTTAGGAAAAAAGGCCAATACAATCCAAGGTAGCAACAACGAAATTTATGCAAAAATCATATGGTTATTGAGTATATATTCTAATATTCAATATTTTTTATCAACTAGCTATTGACATTAAAAAAATATTAATTTAATTAATCTGTTGTGAGCAAATTTGTACTAACAATTTGCAATATTAATATAAAATTATAATTTTAAGGACTTATGGCATATAATTGGGGGCATCTTGTTGATGCAATAGTGGTGATGGCCTATCTTTTTGGATGTCTGATAGTTGGGTTTTATAGAAGTAAGCAAATCGGTAATATAAAGGAGTATGCGTTGGGAAGGGGTAGCATATCGATCTTTACATTGGTTTGTGCATTTTTTGCCACACACGTTGGTGCAGGCGTCACAATGGGAACAGTTGAAAAAGTGTACACCATGGGCGCTATTTTTATCATTGCGCAATTATTCACGCCGCTTGCGTGGTTCATTGGTGCGATGATTTATGCACCGGCGATCACAAAGTTCAAAGGGTGCCTAGGTTTAGGTCATATAATGGAAAAATTGTATGGAGTTAGTGGTAAGCACGTTGCAAATTTTGTCAATGTCCTAGGTGGTATTGGTACAATTGCAGCCCAGATTATGGCTATGGGGTTTTTGGTGGAATATTTCTTCCATATCGATAAGCTTTATGGGGTTATCTTAGGCTGTACAGTAATGACTTCCTATTCAGCTTTTGGTGGAGTTCGTGCTGTGATTATGACAGAAGTATTGCAATTTATTATATTCTACTTTGGTATCCCACTTGGATGTTTATTTGTGTTACATGAAGTCCAAACTAGTTTTGATGGAGGAATTGTTGCTGCTTACAACACCTTGCCTTCTTCCTATACATCGATTGAATGGAGTGGCTATAATATATCTTTTTTCTTAGGGTTGGTTTTGTTCTCGATTGTTTCTGCAGGAGGGGCATCAGGATCTGCATTTGCACAAAGGTTCTTAATTGCTGGGACGCCTCGCAAATTATATCGGAGTATGATGATCACTGGAATAATAACCTTGCCTTTCGTAATATTTCTTTGCGCTATTGGTGTATTGATCAAAATCAAGGCGCCATCAATAGACTCTAATCAAGCGTTTTTATATTTTGTAGGTGAATATATGCCTATTGGTTTGAAAGGAGTTATAGTTGCTGGGCTTTTAGCAATTATGATGTCGACAGCGGATTCTTGGATGAACAGTAGTAGCATTATTGTGAGTAATGAAATTGTTAGACGTTTCTATCCAAATATGTCAGATAAAACTGAGTTATCGATTGCTCGAATCACAACTGTAATCTTTGCAGCTCTATCGGCAGTTCTAGCTATGTGGGCTGGAAGTATTATGCAACTAATATGGTTAGTCGATAGTTTTTGGATCCCACTTTTGAGCATACCAGTAGCGATAGGATTCATGGGGTTCAGAACCAACAATCTTTCTTTTATCATCGGATCAGTTGGGGCAATTTCGTTCACATGTTTTGGAGCTTCACTAACCGATTGGGAATTCACTCCAGCTAGTATGTTGGTGGGTATGGTTGGTAACGTCACAGGTCTGTTTGGGGCTCACTACTGGCAGAAGATGCGGGGGGTTGTGATGCCAGTGGATGCAGATGAAATTTATAAAAAAAAAGTTAGTATAAAGCAAAGAATTGCTCAAACTGCAGAAATTGTAAAAAAAAATTTAATTAAAAGCATTGCCGAAGCAATTCCTAATTCCTCTCTTTATATTTTGGGGATTTTTGCTGCTTCATATAGCATCTTGTCATATATGGTTGCTTCTTTTGTTAGCAAAATAAGCTTAATTGAAAAAATATCTTTGTATTTACAAACTCCTTGCTACATTTTAGCATTTATTTTACTTTTTAGAGAAGTTTTGAATAATCATAGGCAAACTAATGCCTTTTTTAGAAATAGCTATAATTTATTACTTTTTCTATGCTTAAGCTTTGCCCCAGTATATTTGATGTTTATCAGTGATTATTCTTACTATTATGTGATCTCATACATAGTATCGATACTGATAGTTTATTTACTGACTGATTTCAGCAAAATGGTGGTGTTTAATGTGGTTGGGATATTGACTGGGTTATTGGCCCATATGATGACTCCGTTAAATATTTCCTCAAACCTTTTGGGCGAAACTGTCGGAAAAAATATGCAAATTGTTGGGTATACATGTTATTTTTTAACAATGATAGCATTTTGGTTTGAAAGATGGCGAGATAGAAAACAGCAGGAAAAAATAGCCTATAGAACTTTCTATAGTGGGTCGCTAGCTCACGAGCTTCGAAGTCCACTTGCTACAACCCAGATGATAAGCGGGATGTTAAATGACGTTCTAAACGGTAATAAATTAAATGATATAGATCTGGAGGTAATGCGTCAAGCAACCAAAAAACTCGAACGTACAAGTATAGATGGATTAACTTCGATAGACAGTATTTTAAATGTTATGCGGGATGAAAACAGCGTTCCTTCAGATATTGCAAAATATAGTATCAGTAATGTTATAATGGAAGCAATAGATCGTTGCCATTTGCCTTCAGCAGTAAAAATTGAGGTAAGTAATAAAAATGATTTTGCTTTTGTTGGTTCAGCTAATGTGATGGTTCATGTTATAATGAATTTGCTTTTGAATAGTGTGAAACATGGCAAAAGTACTTTAATCGAAATATGGAGCGAGCCTGATAATTCATTGCATTTACGAGATAATGGCAAAGGAATTCCGGTTGAAATCATCGACCAGATCTTCGAAGATTTTTATACTACAGATATAAAAAATGGTTCTGGTATAGGTTTAGCTTTTTGTAAAAAAGTTATGGAAAATGTTGGAGGAGCGATAAGCTTCAAAGCGGTAAAGCCTTCTGGTGCCTATTTTACTTTATATTTTCCTAAAAATCCTAATATTTCCTGATAGAAATTAGTTATTTTTATAAAATGCTATCCCAATACTCTGATTGGTAGCAAAAGTTTTGACTTGCATAGCGATTTATAAATAAGTTATATATACTTATGGTTGTTATCAATTTTTATGGATTATATTATGAAAACTATCTGTATCAGGGGAGCAAAAGAACACAATCTCAAAAATATTGACGTTGATATCCCAAAAGATAGCGTAGTTGTTATTACTGGAGTTAGTGGCTCTGGGAAATCTTCCCTAGCTTTTGATACGATTTATGCTGAAGGTCAGCGAAGATATACTGAAAGTTTATCAGCATATGCAAGGCAATTTTTGGAGTTAATGCAAAAGCCTGATGTTGAACTGATCGAAGGTCTGTCGCCATCCATTTCGATAGAACAAAAAAGCGTTTCAACCAATCCTAGATCAACGGTTGGTACTGTGACCGAAATCTACGACCATTTGCGATTGCTTTTTGCAAGGATTGGAGTTCCCTATTCGCCAGTTACCGGTTTGCCGATTGAAAGCCAGACGGTTCAGGAGATGGTTGATCGAATTCTCCAGATGCCAGCAAAAACCAAGATATATATAATTTCACCAATAATCCAAGGGAAAAAAGGTGAATATAAAAAAGAATTACAAAATTTGCAGAAACAAGGTTTTCAAAGAGTTTTTGTCGACGGTGTTCTATATAAAATTGATGAAATACCGAATCTAGATAAAAATAAAAAACACACGATTGAAGTAGTTATTGATAGAGTAGCAATTGCTGCTGATTTGCAAACCTCGTTATCTGATAGTATTGAAACGGGATTAAATTTATCGAATGGGGTGATCCATATCCAAGAATTGGCAACAGAAAAACGAACTATTTTTTCTTCACTTTTTTCATGTCCAGTTTCTGGATTTTCGATTGATAAAATTGAACCAAGGTTATTCTCATTCAACAGTCCGTTTGGAGCTTGCGCATCATGTGACGGGTTGGGGGAGCGAATTATCTTTGATTCGAATCTTGTTGTGCCAGATCAAAAGAAAAGCATTCGAGAAGGAGCGATTATACCTTGGAGTGGCGCTTTTGGTTTTTATTATTTGCAAGTTCTGGATGCTGTATTGGAGCATTATGGTGTTTCGCCTTTGACTCCATTTGTTAAAATTCCTCAAAACATTCAGAATATTATTTTATATGGTTCTGGTGATGTTAATATAAAAATGAAAATACGCGATCAATCTAATACCTATAATTCTAATCGACCATTTGAAGGTGTTATTAAATCATTAGAGCGTAAATATAAAGAAGCTGATAATGAAAGAAAAAGAGCTGAGTTAGCCAAATACCAACGGGTCACAGCCTGTGAATCCTGTGCGGGATACCGGGTTAGTGAAAAAGCTATGTGTGTCAAAATAAACCAGCTGCATATTGGCGAAGTAGCTGATATGACTGTGAATGATGCTTTAGATTGGTTTGCTAAATTGGACCATACCCTAAAGCCACAGCAGTTGTTAATCGCCAAACGTATCTTGAAAGAAATCCAAAGTCGTCTCAAGTTTTTACAAAATGTTGGCTTAGAATACATTACTTTATCTCGCGCCTCTCGAACCCTATCTGGGGGAGAAAGTCAACGAATCAGACTTGCGTCGCAGCTTGGTTCTCGCCTAACTGGCGTGACTTATGTTCTGGACGAACCATCAATAGGATTGCATCAGCGAGATAATGATAAATTAATTGAAACGATTAAAGAGCTGAAAAATTTGGGTAATAGTATTATTGTTGTCGAACATGATGAAGATTTTATTCGCGCTGCAGACCATATCATAGACATGGGATTGGGTGCTGGGATTCACGGCGGCGAAGTCATCGCAGAAGGTTCGGTTGCTGATATTATCAAAAGCACTAGAAGCATTACTGGCGATTATCTTGCTGGACGAAAAAAAATTGCCGTACCAATAAAGAGAAGAAAAGTTGATTTATCTCGTTCAATCAAAATTTTAAATGCGCGGGAACATAATCTAAAAAATGTTACGGTTGATTTTCCTCTCGGAGTTTTGACTTGCGTCACTGGAGTTTCTGGTAGTGGCAAATCCACTTTGGTAATCGAAACTTTATATAATAAGTTAGCTCAACATTTCGGTAATTCAAATGAACAAGTTGGATTATGCGATGAAATCAAGGGTCTTGAGCAAATAGATAAAATCATCGACATAGACCAAAAACCAATTGGGAGAACAATTAGATCAAATCCTGCAACTTATATTGGTGTTTTTGATTCAATCCGCGATTGGTTTGCAAAACTCCCCGAAGCAATGGCTAGGGGGTATGGTGCGGGCCGGTTTTCTTTTAACGTCAAAGGTGGTAGGTGTGAAGCTTGTACTGGTGACGGAGAAATTAAAATAGAGATGCATTTTTTGCCTGATGTTTATGTTAAATGTGAAAAATGTTCTGGAGCGAGATATTCCAGGGAAACTCTTGAAGTAAAATATAAAAATAAATCGATCGCTGATGTTTTAGAAATGACAGTTGAAGAAGCTGTAGATTTATTTGGGAGCATACCGTTAATCAAAAATAAACTCGATACTCTCCTTCGGGTTGGACTTGGATATATTCATTTGGGACAAAAAGCCACAACCTTATCTGGTGGAGAAGCCCAGCGAGTTAAATTAGCCAAAGAATTATCAAAAAGATCAACCGGCAAAACCTTATATATTTTGGATGAACCAACAACTGGTTTGAGCTTTTCTGATATCCAAAAGTTGCTTGAAGTCATTCATGCAATCGTTGATCAGGGTAACACTGCAATTATTATTGAACACAACCTAGACGTGATTAAGACTGCTGATTGGCTAATAGATTTAGGGCCAGAAGGTGGAGAAAAAGGTGGAGGTATCATTGCGGTTGGTACGCCAGAAGATGTGGTAGCAAAATGTAAAACTTATACTGCTGAGTATTTAGCGCCGCTTTTATCTAAAGCTAAAATAAAAAACAAATCTATTAAATGACTAGCGATGAATCTTAATAAAAAAAATGGAGAATTAATTACTCTTTTTAAATAACCAATCTATGATTTTTCTATTCCCTAATTCATCTCATAATTCAAAATAAAATCTATGTTCGATCTATCTCTTCTAACTAAACTATTACAAGCTCAAAGCATCACTCCAAATGATGATGGGGCAATTAGTATCTTAGCTGATCATCTCAAAAAGATGGGTTTTATTTGCCATCTAGTTGAGTTTGGTGATCAAGATATCAGTGACTTTTCTGGAAAAAATAGTTCTAATCAGTTTGATGATTATGATATCCAAAAAGTTAAAATTAAAAATCTTTATGCTAGATTTGGAACAAAGGGTAAAAATCTTTGTTTTGCTGGTCATACTGACGTTGTCCCTACTGGCCCCTTGGCGTTATGGAAGCATGATCCATTTGCTGGAGTTGTAGACTCTGGGGTGATTTATGGACGCGGGGTTGTTGATATGAAGGGTGCAATTGCAGCATTTGTAGCTGCTGTTGAAAAATTCTTAAACTATCAAAACAATAATGAAACTAATATTAATAATTTCGAGCATTCATTGAGTTTTTTAATTACTGGTGATGAAGAAGGTGTTGGGATTAATGGTACAGCTAAGATGTTAGAATGGCTTCAAAAAAAAGGAGAGGTTATAGATGCTTGTATTGTCGGAGAGCCGGTTAGCGAGCAACAGATAGGTGATACTGTCAAAGTTGGAGCAAGAGGAAGTGCAACTTTTGCTTTAGAAGTTGTTGGTAAACAGGGACATGTCGCCTATCATCATTTAGCGAATAATCCTGCAACAACTCTAGCAAAAATTCTGCATTTGTTGAAGATGCATGAATTAGATCAAGGTAATCAAGATTTTATTCCTTCTAATATGGAAATAACCATGATTAATTCTGATAGTGGGGCTGAAAATGTTATCCCGATGTTAGCCAAAGCTATGTTCAACATTCGTTATGGTGATATGCATACTGCTGATAGCCTCTATCATAAATTTTCTGAACTGATTCAAGAGTCGCATCATAATCTAGATTATACCTTAAAATATTGGAGTTCTGGGAATGCATTTATTAGTAGAAATAATACTGAACTAAGAAAAATTGTGGGTAATGCTATTGTTGCGGTAACGGGAAAAATGCCAAGTTTTAATTGTTCTGGTGGTACTTCTGATGCTCGTTTTATTTATCAGTATTGTCCCGTGTTAGAAATTGGAATGTTGAGTAATACTGCCCATAAAGTCAATGAAAATGCTGAAATTCAAGATTTAAAGACATTGAGTGCGATTTATGCTTTAATTCTGCAAAATTTTTTCTTTTAACTTGTATTTTCTGGTTTTTATCTGAGTTTTGGGCTTGATTTTATTGCAAAATAAGCTTAGAATCTGGTTTTTATGCCAGAAAAAATGCCTTACTGAGTTTAAATTATGCAAGATGTTTTATGCTTTGAGTGTTTATACTAGAGCTAATCTATTCGGATCTCTGAAGTTGCTTTGTCGATAATTTTCTAATATATCCATTCTATCTATAGCAAATTAAGTTTAGGCTTGTATATCAGTATTCGATTAGAATATTTGTGTTACTATATTAATATTTTTAGAAACGGTAGTAATTATACAGCTTGGTGCTGTTGCGAGACAGAAATTTTCGAAAATGTCGCTGCTCAAAATATCCCGCCCTTAAATCCTCATGTACGTCAGAGTGTACTGACCGGTTTTTGGGGCACACAGGGCATTTTCTAAAACCTCTACTAACTTCCGTCTCTTGCAATAGCCCCCAACTAAAGATTCTAGAGATTATTAATTCTAGAGACAAACTCCAACCTAATTTACTATGGTTAATCAAAAATAATCTGCTAAAAAATAATCTGCTAATGGTTTTAGTTTAATTGTCCAAGACTAACTACTACTTATTAGTTTGTTGGTACTGGATACGAAGTAAGCAAAAAGAATTTAGGATTATTTTCGTTATTCTCAATATGTTTTTGTTGCCTACTATTTTGATTATCGCTTTCAATTTCTGTTACTTTTTGGACCGTTTGAGATTCGCTCAGGTCTTTATTTGTTGCTCCAATTGTTGCAGATTGAGTTTGGGTATTATTGGGTTCTGCTGTACTTATTTGAGACACGTTTTGTTTTTGGATATTTTGTTTTGGTTTGTTTTTATCGCTGAATATATTTTCAATTAATTTTTTAACTCCGAGATTATTTTCAACCTTTGGTTGCTTGACTATGATTTTTTGTTTGGTATCAAATGAATCATAACTTTTGCGTAGTATCAATACTACTTTATTAGTTTGATATGGATAATATTGTGCTTTTTTTGACGCTTCAGTTAGAAAGTTCTCATTATTAATTTGTTGATTTATAGCTTGGTTTTCCACCTCATTTTGGTTTGCTGTAAGCAGATTTGTAGTTTGGGTCTCATTGTTTATTTGATTTTTTAATGGAACAGGTTGGCGCAATAGACCATGTCCTATTTTAGCTTTGATTTCTGGTTGATAGCTGAGGCGTAATGTTCTGCCGTATTTGTCGGGATATTTTTGGTATTGTGATGATGGTTTCTGAGTTGCAACTCTATATTTGTTATCATTATCTGTTTTTTGTTGATGACCAATGCAAAGCCAAGTATATATTTTATTAATATTAGCAAATAATGCTGCTTTAGTAATTTCTTTAGCAGTTTCTAAATTATCATAGGTACTGATTCCTTTGATTTTAGGGTGGGAAAACAAGTAGTCGTTCAACCACTTGTCTGATTTATTGATATGTCTTGAGACTGTATGGGATTGACTATAATAATCATCATTTGCAACAAGATCAAAGGTCTCTACTTGTTTTTTGATATCATCGACTGTGCAACGCTCAGCTGAATGAGCCTCTGGCTGATAGAAAGCCAAAACAATCCAAACCAGGGCAAATAACTTGAACTTCAATTTAGATTTAGCAAAATGTCCCACTGTAGTTATATTAAAATTATTTGAATTATCAAAGCTAACTATCTTGAATTACTTTTAAATGTCAACCAATTTGTATTATAATATCATTGTTCTTTTTTTTAATGGTGATATCATAGCCAGCAGAGAAGACAGAATTAAAATATATACCTAAATTTGCTGAAAATTTTGTTTTGATGATTTTATTAATTTTTTTGGCTATTTGTTTAGGACTAACTTTGCTTTCGATCGAGAGTAGAATTTGGTTATTTCGCAAAGTTATAACTATTTGACCAGACTTGGTATACTCCAGGCAATTTTCAAACAGATGTGATAATAACTTAAGCAAGCAATAGCTATCTCCTTGGAAAATAAA
>CALKVD010000078.1 GCA_937996615.1 uncultured Rickettsiales bacterium
CCGTCCATTATAATCGCGATATGGTTAGGTTTATTGCCATTTTGTTTTGTATCGCTCACTGTTTTAAACTACTTTATTAGCATTTTTCGCATTGCTGCTTTATTCCCTAACCATCAATCTCAATCGCCATAAAGATTTGATTTCCACCACGAGAAACTAGCAATATTATCGCTGAATCTTTAGATTTAGCACTTTTATCCAAAATTTGTTTAAAATCTTTGATATCAGTGATAACCTTTTGGTTCACAGCAGCAATAACATCACCAGGACGCAAACCAGTAGCTGCCGCAACTGAATCGTTAGAAATATCTACCACCACAATTCCATTATCTTTATCTGCGATATGGTATTTTTGACGCAATGCTGGGGTTATGTTTTGCACAGCAATCCCTAGCAGATTATCAGTCAGAGATCTATCTACCGGCTTAGTTTTAGTCGCATCAGAAGGTTCATCAGTTTGTTTTTCTACTATAATTTCTAATTTTTGCGTAGTTCCATCTCTAAACACTTCTAGTACAACTTTTTTACCTATTGGAGTATTTGCAACCATTAGTGGTAATTTATTTTTATCTACAATAGGTTTATCATCAAATTTAGTTATAACATCACCAACTTTTACTCCTCCTTTTGCCGCTGGACTACCTTCAACTATTTCAGCAACTAAAGCTCCTGTCGGTTGGGGGAGGCGAAGGCTTTTAGCGATTTTCTCATCGACAGACTGGATTTTAACTCCGAGCAAACCGCGACTGACTGAACCATGTTCTTTCAGTTGCTTAAGAACAGGCTGAGCTATATATGAAGGGACCGCAAAACCGATCCCGAGGCTACCTCCAGTAGTTGTAAGAATAGCTGAGTTTATCCCGATTACTTTAGCGTTTGAAGCGTTACATAACGGCCCTCCAGAATTTCCTCGATTAATCGAAGCATCAGTTTGGATATAGTCTTCATAGGTCGTAGCTCCTATATGTCTTGCTTTGGCCGAGATGATCCCAGTTGTGACTGTGCCACCAAGCCCAAAAGGATTGCCAACAGCAATAACACCATCGCCAATTCTTGAATTGTCAGCGTCCTCAAATTCTAGATATGGTAATGGAGTTTTACTTTCAATTTTGATTAATGCAATATCAGTTTTTGCATCTTTACCAATCAGTTTTGCTTTATAGGAAACATTCTGATTACCTTCCAATGTCACTTTAATTTCATCTGCTTTGTCTACAACATGGTTATTGGTGACTATATAGCCGCTTGGATCCATAATAAAACCGGAACCTACTTCTGTGCTTTTATAATTTCTTTCTGGAACACCCATTTTACGCTCAAATAATTCTCTAAATAGTTCATATGGATCGTCAAAATTTGCTTCCTCTTTGCTTTTATCTTGTTTTTGAGTTATAGATATATTGACGACAGCGGGAAGTATTTTAGCAATAACATCTGGAAGTTGGGAAGTACCCGATGGAAAATTTTTTGCATTTATTTCTGAATTAGGTACTTCCAGTGGTATTGGTCCCTGTGGTATTGTGACTGTAGTTGTGGCATATGCTTGCTTTTGCCCAAGCAGAACACATAATGCTATCACGGTAGCAGCTAACCTATTATTTATAATTTTTATCATGACTTAAATTAATTTTTGGTTTTATTGAATTGCTTACATGTTTTAATGATAAGCAAAAAGTTTTAGTTAGCAACAATGATTTTAATAGCGATTACAATAGTTTTTTCGTATCATTAAATTAACGTATTGCGTTTACTCTAATTAGTATTTATTTACAAATGTGGTTTAAAAAGAAAAAAAAAGTTCAAAATAGTGGTATAAAATTACTATGGCAATACCTAAAACCATACACTAAGCAACTGATTATTGTTGTTTTGGCACTATTAGTTAGTTCTTCATCAGTTTTGATCGTTAGCCAAAGTGTTCGCTATATGATTGATAGTGGAATTGCAAAACATAGCTCTACCTCATTGAATATGGCAATGCTTTATCTTATTTTATTAATAATTCTGCTTGCCTTCGGCACCGCTTGTCGAACCCATTTTGTAACAGTTATTGGTGAAAAAGTAGTAGCAGATATTAGAAGAGCATTACATTCCCACATTCTAAAACTCGCACCTAATTATTTTGAAGAAAATAAAACCGGAACAATTATCTCAATGCTGACAACAGATCTAGGAACTATCTATACTATTGTTAGCGGCACCTTATCAATTGCTATGCGCAATATTGTGATGCTGCTGGGTAGCATTTCATTGCTTTTTATTTATAGCATAAAACTTACCCTAGTCGTTTTTTTTATGATACCCTGCGTTCTAGTACCAATTATAGTCTTAGCACGCAGAGCTAGAGCAATGTCCAAAAAACTCCAGGATTGCATGGCTGAAATCACAGCAGAATCTGAAAACACATTGCATAATCTCAAAATTATCCAGGCTTATGGCAGAGAGGATTTATCGATTGGACAATTTGAATCTAAACTACAAAAAGAACTTGATACAGCTTTGAAACGCTCTGCTTCTCGAGCAATTCTCGTTACAACCGTAATGATTCTATCTTTTTTTGGAGTTATTGGAGTATTATGGGTTGGTGGGAATATGGTTATTGATGGAGAAATGAGCCCAGGCGAACTTTCAAGCTTTCTGCTACTAACGGTCCTATGTGCAGCTTCAGCCGGAGCTTTGAGTGATGTAATCCAAAATATCAACAAGGTTTTTGGGATCGCAGAAAGGATTAGTGAATTTTTAAATATTTCCCCTCAAATCTCAGAAAATCTAAATGCAATTGATTTACCTAAATATACAGATTCTAGCATTCTAGCAGATACTACAATCAATGAAAATAACTCTATCCAAGATCAAACCTTGATTGAATTTCGCGATGTTACTTTCTATTACCCCTCAAAGCTTCATCGTCCTGCTGTCAAAAACCTGAATTTCACTTTGCCTCCGGGTAAAATTATCGCAGTAGTCGGATTGTCAGGAGCTGGCAAAAGTACCATAATCCAGCTTTTATTAAGATTCTACGATGTAACGCTTGGTGGTATTTACATTAATGGTGCCAATATCAAGGATGTTAAGCTGCATAATCTCAGAACACATTTTGCATATGTCAGTCAAGATGCCTACATATTCTCTGATACTATTTTTGCGAACATAGCTTATGGCAACCCAACCGCAACTTATGACGACGTTCTAAAAGCAGCAAAAGCTGCTGCTGCTTGGCAATTTATTAACACTTTACCAGAAGGCCTTGATACATTTGTGGGTGAAAATGGCGTCAGGCTATCGGGCGGACAAAAGCAACGAATCAGTATCGCTCGGGCAATTGTTCACAATCCTAATGTACTAATTTTGGATGAAGCTACTTCCGCTCTTGATAGCCACAATGAAAACAAGGTGCGTTTGGGTTTAAAGCAATTAATGAAAAACAGATCAGCACTGGTAATAGCACATAGATTATCTACAGTGATGGGAGCTGATAGTATTATTGTGATGCATAAAGGAGCAATTGTAGAACAAGGAAAGCATGACGAATTATTACGGTATAATGGCCATTACGCTAATCTACTATATAGCGGTGAGTTAGGTACATCAGAATGATTTTGGTTTCAGTTTCACTTTAGTATAACGCTATTATATGGTTTTTTAATATGGCTTTGCTTCCAAACATTCTATTAAGACTTAGTAAAACCGAAAACTTTGATTCTGAAATTAAAGCAATAACAAAAAATTGGCTCTCTCATCTCCTTTCCCAACGTCGCTATTCAACTAACACTACTAATTCATATGCCACAGATTTTTTAAATTTTCTTTTTTTCTTCGCCCAACATTTGCAACAACAAGTAACGCTTGAATCTCTCTTAGAAGCTAATCTTAAAGATTTTAGGTCTTGGCTAGCATTTCGCAAAATCCAAAAAGTACAGAACATATCAAACTCTAGAGGCCTGTCTTCATTAAGAAGTTTTTTTTCCTACCTATATCAAACTAGAGGAAAACAAAACCATAATATCAATATAATTAAAGCTGGCAAAAAGGGGCAAAAATTACCTCGTGCTCTGAATGAAAATAATTCAATTTTGGCTTTAAACGCTTTGAGCAGTGAAGATGGTTCTGAACCAGAATGGATCAAGTGGCGCAATATCGCAATATTAATGTTGCTTTATGGTGCCGGCCTAAGAATCTCTGAAGTATTGAACATCTGCATTGATCACTGCCGCTTTGATGATGCAACCACAACAAATCATGAACCAAATCTAAAACCAAAAGAACGAACTATAAACGCAATTAACGTCATGGGTAAAGGAAATAAAGAAAGGTTGGCACCGATTCTAAAATGCGTTTCCGATGCTATCCTTAAATATCTTACAATAGTACCAGTTAATCTTAAGCATCAAATATTTATTGGGGTAAGGGGCAAAAAACTACAAGGCTCAGTGTTTCGTCGTAAACTACAACAACTAAGGCAACAGTTTGGCTTGCCCGAACATATGTCGCCCCATGCATTTCGCCATAGCTTTGCGACCCACCTACTCAAAAATGGTACTGATCTAAGAACTATCCAAGAGCTATTGGGACATCAAAATCTCAGCTCAACCCAAATATATACCAAAATCGAGCTTGGTGATTTACGCAAAGGTTATGAAAAATTTCATCCATTGGCAAACCGAATGGCTCAAAAGAATTTATCAAAAAATAAAGAGGAAATATGACTAAAATTATTGGCGGAAGTAACGGCAAAAAAATTGCTATTGATCTGAGTTTGAAATTGGGTATTGAATATATTGACGCCTCAATTACAAAATTTAGAGATAATGAGATTTCTGTTCAACTGCCCAAATCCCTGTATCAAAAAGATATTATTATAGTGCAGTCAACTTCTAACCCCGTTAATGACAATTTAATGGAGCTACTTTTGTTGATCGATGCCGCCAAAAGATTAGGTAGCAGCCAAATCATTGCTGTGATTCCATATTTCGGTTATGGCAGACAGGATAAAACTTCTGCTGAATTTGGCTTAGTTGCTGCAAGACTAGTCGCCAATATGCTCGAAACAGCAGGAATAAATAATCTCATTACTATGGATTTACATTCCAAACAAATAGAAGGGGCTTTTAATATAGGAATACAAAATATTGAGCCAATTTCCCTTTTTTCTTCTGATTTATCTGATTTACTTGATCCATCCCTTGATACGGTCGTAGTGTCACCAGATATCGGCGGCCTATTTCGTGCTAAAAAATTTGCTGACATGCTAAAAAGCGAGTTGGTCGTTATCAACAAAACCAGAAATAGCAATAATTCTTGTGAAATGAATGGAATGATTGGGACCGTTACAGGAAAAAACTGCATCATTATCGACGATATAATTGATTCAGGATCGACTCTAACACAAGCATCAATTCTCCTTAGACAGCATGGAGCAATTAGTATTAACGCAATTGTAACCCATTCGATATTAGCAGAAAGCGCCAAAGAAAAAATTGCTCAAAGTCCAATAGATTCTATTTTAACAACCAATAGCATTCCTCAAAAGTTAGATAATACTAAATTCAAAATAAGAGATATTACCCCGATGGTTGCTGAAGCAATGGGCAAATTTATTGGCCTTAGATTGCAAAACATATAAAAAAGCAGAGGTCTATTGAAATGTTGTCTAAACCCTGATATTAATGATTGTATTGAGTGATTTTTATTAAACCAAATTTTTAAATTATTTTTTATTTATGGAACTAATAGCATTAAAATATATTGGAGTCGGCCTATGTGCATTAGGCATGATGGGAGCAGCAATTGGTGTGGGTAATATCTTTTCTGCCCTGCTAAAAAGTATATCACGCAACCCATCTTGCGAACCACAACTATTGAAAAGCGCTTTTATTGGTGCCGGCCTTGCTGAGGCTATGGGACTATTTGCATTTTTGATCGCTGTATTATTACTCTTTTTTGTTCAGTAGATAATATATTGAACTAGGCAACAAATGGAAGTAGGAAGTAACATAGCAAATGTCAGAATTATCGGGGGCGGCTTGGCTGGGTGCGAAGCCGCGTTCCAATTAGCAAAACGCGGAATATTGGTCGAATTATATGAAATGCGTCCCCAAAACCAAACAGCCGCTCACCAAACTGACCATCTAGCTGAACTAGTATGTTCGAATTCATTTCGCTCTGATAGTTTAGAAAATGCTGTTGGACTTTTGCATCAAGAAATGAGAATTCTTGGTTCTGTCATCATGGAATGCGCAGACCAAAATTCGGTACCAGCTGGAGGAGCTTTAGCTGTTGATCGCGTTTGCTTTGCCCAAGCTGTCGAAGAAAAAATAACTAAGCATCCGAATATCACGCTAATACGTGAAGAAGTTGGCCACATAGATTCCAATAAACCCACAATAATTGCAACCGGCCCCTTAAGTAGTAATGCAATAGCTTCTGAGATTATGAGACTGACAGATAACAGCGTGCCACTAGCTTTTTTTGATGCAATTGCACCGATAGTTTACTCTGACAGTATTGATTATAGCATCGCCTGGAAACAATCGCGCTACGACAAAGGTAGTGGGGATGATTATATCAACTGCCCGATGAATAAAGAACAATATTATTCTTTTGTTGAGCTATTACGTCATTCTGAAAAAACAGAATTTAAAGAATGGGAAAAAAATACACCGTACTTTGATGGTTGTTTACCAATAGAAATAATGGCTGAACGCGGAGTTGAAACTTTAAGATTTGGACCAATGAAGCCAGTTGGCCTGACTAACCCCCACCCTAATACTGAACGTCCTTACGCCGTTGTTCAATTGCGTCAAGACAATCACGCCCGAACTTTATATAATATTGTAGGATTTCAAACTAAGTTGAAATATAACGAACAAACAAATGTCTTTCGAACAATACCAGGTCTGGAAAATGCTGAATTTGCAAGGCTTGGAGGCATACACCGCAACACTTTTATTAATAGTCCTGCGTTACTCAATTCTAGATTGCAATTAAAAACCAACCCTAACATACGTTTTGCTGGACAGATCACTGGAGTTGAGGGATATGTCGAAAGCGCAGCAATTGGCCTTTTAGCAGGAATCATGACAGCGTCTGACTTGCTCAAATATTCTGCCTGCCAATCTCTACCTCCTCGTTTTAGCGCCCTAGGCTCACTCCTGAACCACATCACTGGAGAAGCTTGTATTGAAACTTTTCAACCTATGAACATAAATTATGGATTATTTCCAGTCTTGAACGAAAGCTACCAACAATATTTCAAGGACGAAAAAGAGTTGAAAAGCGTTTTAAGAGACAAATTGTTGAAAAAACAAAAATATGCTGAAATAGCAATCAATAATATCAAAATCTGGAATGGTGGGGGGGGTAATTAATTAGCAGATTCTTTTTTAGCATACTTAATTTGATTAGGCAGCGTTCGACATTTAATTATTTTGATGCAATAAGAGGAGCGGAGGATATCTATGTTATACGGCGTATAAAAATTGCCGACAGCTGGTATATAGCAAATGATGTTTAATAGATTAAATATTTGTTGCTAAATATAAAGAGCCCAATTTAATTGAGCCAGTCGACACTGCCTAGTCAAAAGCTTATGATTAATTTATTTTATCACTGTAATTTGTCGCATTTGTGGTATAAAATAAAAGCATACGTTGTATTTAATTCAAATTAAAACTTGCAATAAAACTACTAATCAATCATAATATACTCTACTTTGTAGTAGAGTATATTAAAAATCAACTCAAACAAAGTTTTTAATAAAAATATATCTTTGAGCTATAAAAAGCTAAGATATATAAATATACTAATACTCTTTAGTTAAGTTTGTTATAGATATGCCGTTTGTACCTATTGTGATAGAACAGTCAGCTCGTGGAGAGCGAGCATTTGATATATATTCAAGATTGCTCAAGGAACGAATAATTTTTCTAAATGGTCCAGTAGATGATAACATGTCAGCATTAATAGTAGCTCAGCTTTTATTTTTAGAAGCAGAAAACCCAGAGCAAGATATTTCAATGTATATCAATTCCCCGGGAGGAGTAATCACTGCCGGACTCGCTATATATGACACAATGCAATATGTAAAACCTAAAGTTTCTACTGTATGTATTGGCCAGGCTTGCTCGATGGGTTCTTTTTTGTTAGCAGCTGGAGAAAATGGCAAGCGCTATGCATTACCAAATGCGAGAGTTATGATCCACCAGCCCTTAGGAGGCTTCCACGGTCAAGCAACTGATATAGAAATTCATGCAAAAGAAATTCTAAAAATTAAATCTTTAATGTCGAGACTATATGTCAAACATACAGGGCAAGATTTTGAGACAATAACTCGAATGACTGAACGAGATAATTTTATGTCAGCCGAAGAAGCAAAAAATTTTGGTATAATTGATCATGTTATTACGCAGAGATGTGAAGCAGAGGATCAAACAAAATAGAAATTATTATATAAAATAACATAGCGTTTTAGTGATGTTTGAGATTAATATGAAAGTGATATTATACAATAACATATACGGTACTAAATATAAATGACTACATCCAGAAATAACCAAAAAGTATTGCGCTGTTCCTTTTGCCACAAAAGCAAAGATGAGGTACAAAAATTAATTGCTGGTAGCAATGCATTAATATGTAACGAATGTGTGATTTTATGTGGCGATATATTAAGTGACAAAGCAAAACCCAAACTTCTACAAAACCACACAACACTTCTTAAGCCACATGAAATTACTGCAAAACTAGATGAATACATTATAGGTCAAGCTACAGCCAAAAAATTCTTGGCTGTAGCAGTATATAACCACTACAAACGTATTCGCACCCCAGATATTGAAGTTGGCAAATCTAATATTTTAATGATTGGTCCAACTGGTTGTGGCAAAACAATGTTGGCTCAAACACTAGCAAAAATTCTCGACGTACCTTTTGCGATTGCTGATGCAACTTCTATAACCGAAACGGGATATGTTGGCGAAGATGTTGAAAGCGTTATCCTCAAACTATTACAAGCAACAAATTTTGATATTGAAAAGACTCAGCAAGGAATTGTTTATATAGACGAAGTAGATAAAATATCTAGAAAATCTGGTGGACCATCAATGGCGCGTGATATATCTGGAGAAGGTGTTCAACAAGCTTTGCTCAAATTGATCGAAGGTAGCTCAGTATCTGTCTCACCTCATGGCGGAAGACGTCAGGGTAATCACGAAACAATACAAGTTGATACTACCAGAATTTTGTTTATATGTGGTGGCGCATTTGAAGGTTTAGACAAAATAATTGAGGCTAGAACTAAAACTTCTGGCCTTGGATTTGGTGCCAAAATTAATATAGCAGATAAAAATCAAGCTGCAAATGTGATGAGAGAAGTTAGCACCGAAGACCTAGTTAAATATGGGTTGATTCCAGAGTTCATAGGCCGACTCCCAGTTGTCGCTACCCTAGAACACTTAGACGAAGATTCCTTGGTTGAAATTATGTTCAAACCTCGAAATGCAATCGTGAAACAGTATTCAAGATTATTAGAAATAGACGGAGTAGAATTAGAAGTATTAGATTCGGCAGCGAGAGCAATTGCTCAAAATGCAATGAAACGGAAATCAGGAGCAAGAGCACTTCGTTCCGTTATGGAAGAAATATTACTAGAAGTTATGTTTGAGGTTCCACAACATAAAGACGCTATAAAAGTTGTGGTTGATCCGGATTCTGTTGACAAAAAAACTAAACCTAAGATTATTATGGCTAGCGAAAAAACAAATCATGCACCTGTGGCAAAGAAAAAAATAAAACAGGAAGTCGCTGAAAAAAATTAATTTCTTTTATTGATCTACCGTCTTAATACAAAATAAAAGAGAAGATAATCAATTGTAACATATCCTGAATAAAAAATGTTTACTTTTAGCAATAAATATTTGCGTATTGCTTCTATCCTTGTGATTATTTATGCTGGGTATAGTAGCTATCGCAACAACTCAAACTTTGGCATGAATGGTGATGCTACAAAATCACCAGCAAAATCAGAATCACTCTATTCTATTTCAATAGATAGAGCTAA
>CALKVD010000079.1 GCA_937996615.1 uncultured Rickettsiales bacterium
GTTTTTGGTGGTTTTGCCGCACATGGAAAGCAAATATTATATTTCTTATATTAGTAGCAGGTGTTATATTTTTAATTTATTTACTCGAAGAGCTTATTAGAACTAATAAATGCTCCGCTGATAAAACTAAAGCTAGTTTATATGTTATAGGAATATTAGCATCATCAGTAGCTATATATCAATTAATATGGCCACATACAAAATTATGGGCAGTAACCTCAGAATTTAATAGAATGACTGGTTGGCGTGCTTTTTCACACCGACAAAAACTTGAAAAAAAAGCTGTAGCTCTTAAAGAAAGAACAAGATTAGCCGAAATTGAAGCTGCAAATAAACCACAAGAACTTCCTAAACAACCAACATACAGTTATTCAGATCCAAATTATTTTAAACAACTACAATCTCAACAACAGCAATACCAATATCAACAACCACCTGAGAGACAGTCCTATCAACAACCTCGATTACAACCACCTCCACAAAACCAAGCAGCAAATGCTGCGAGACAACGATTGTTAGCTAATCAGCAACAACGATTACAACAGGAAGCTACTGCTAGAGAACAATATGGACAACAAAAAATACAAGAAGCTGAGTTTCAACGTCGTCAACAAAATCCTGCAGTCATTGGGCCAATAAAATTAGCTCCACTAAACCCACCGCAACCAACGAAAGCCGAGTTTATTGCACAAGGTTTATCTCATGCTTATGAAAAAGAAAATCAACCACTCATCCAACAACAACCAACTGAAAGTAGTTGGTCTTCTTGGTTCCCTACTAACTGGTTTGATTCAAAAAATGGAATGTTTGGTGCGGATCCACAAGAGGAACGAGAACGTCAAAGACAACCACAACAAGTAGAGTCACTAAATGATGTAAATTACGGATGGTCTTTGTAAAAAAATAAAAGTATATAAATTTAAAAGATATTCAATTTATACAGAATTAGCTGCAAATCTATTCATCATATAAGCCATGTATTCTGCGATTGTATCTTTATTATAATAGGTTTTTGCAAACACTTTAGCTTGCTTAACTATCTTTTTACATTCGTCGTCATTAGCTCTACACCATAAAATTTTCTCTTCTAGATCACTTAAATCACTTTTAATTGGTACATAATGTTTCCAAGGCTTTAAATTGTTATCGGTCCATGTTTGATCATTGTATAAAGAATCTACTAGTAACATTAAACAACCTGAATTTAGTATCCAACTAGTTCTATTAGGTGCCGTATGTCCATCCATATTAATCAAATATTTATAACACACCTGTTCATTCATTGGCATCTTTTGTTTTAATCGAACCCCATTTGCTTCCATCTCTTTTGGAATCAAATAGTGTACAAAGCCGCCTGAATCAATTTTATCAGATAAGTTCCAACTAGTTAATCCAGCATCAAGAAGATCATTATCCCATTCGGATGATATCTTTGCTAGATGAATACGCTGGTTATTATTTAGTCGACCAGTTGCAGCTCCACGAAAGAATGCAGTTTCTATTTTATTTTCCCATGAAACATCATCAATAATTGGATAGTACTCTTCTGGTTTAGTTGCAATAATCCAATCCTGTACAATAGGAATAGTAATATCCAAATATTCAGGATTACTATAGGATGTAATAATTGGAGCATATGATGTCGCTGGATGTTTAATTTTTGGTGGTTCATTTCTATACAAGAATGTATATGGCTGACGTAAATCAGCTCGTAAAATTGGATGATCTCGCTTATTAATTACAAACATAGTATTGGATACTTTATGTTGTACTAAAGCTTCTGAAATCATTTCATAATACTCTTGCAAGCTATGCTGACCCCAGACATCTGGGCGTGATTCTACATTTAGAAAATGATGGTTTGCCCACCAATATTTAGGATTCAATTGCATACGTCTGCTAAACCCAAGTACTTTTTTTTTATGATTCAAATAATCTTTTACTGGGGTTTTTGAATCAGGAGATACTCCAAAGAAAGTCAATTCATTCGACCAACTGTTTTTATAGTTTGCGTTTGCAAATGGTAAAAAACATTCTAATTTATTATTTCGGATGGATACAAAGATACCAGCTCGCGTCTCCCAAAATGTATATTTGATAGTATTAATGATACTATCTTTAGTTAGATTCTGATATAGCGGATTCTTTAATTTTGAATTCATCTCAGTGTACAAATGCTTACGAGAAATATCCGTTAAATTTTCATTACGATTACCCCCACGTTTACGTAAAATGAATTGATCAATAATTTCAGTTTGAACTGATGACCAAGTGCTAATAATTGGGAATGCCATGATAGTTATACGAT
>CALKVD010000080.1 GCA_937996615.1 uncultured Rickettsiales bacterium
AGACACTCTTTCCCTACACGACGCTCTTCCGATCTTGGCATAGTTAAGACCTCGCTGCACTATTTCATTAGCATCGAATCGCATATGATCGCGAAGATAATCAAAACCAAATTCGTTGTTGGTACCATAAGTTATATCAGCAAGATAAGCTTCTTTGCGATTTAATTCGCCATTTGAGCCAGTTATACAGCCAACAGTTAAACCTAGGAAGTTGTATATTTGCCCCATACTTTCTGCGTCTCTCTGGGCTAGATAATCGTTAATTGTCACGACGTGAACCCCCTTCCCTTCTAGAGCATTTAAATATACTGGTAGGACAGAAGTTAGTGTTTTACCTTCTCCGGTTTTCATTTCGGTGATCATGTTCTTATGCAACACAATTCCCCCCAATAGCTGCACATCAAAATGACGTTTGCCAGTCACCCGTTTTGTTGCTTCCCTAACCACTGCAAAAGCTTCTGGCAAAATGTCATCCATAGTTTCGGAATTACTTAATCTATTTTTAAACTGTTGGGTTTTATCACGCAAAGCACTATCGTCCAAAGCAGCAATACTTTCTTCCAGTGAATTGATTTTTTTAACTAGTGGAGTGATAGATTTGATAAAACGATCGTTGGCAGAACCAAATATTTTTTTTATTAGACCGGAAAACATTCTGTATATATAATTAAAGCTTTGTATGATATATAAAATATATAAAATTTATTGTTACAAAAAGCAAATTAATTAGATGAAATATTGTTCAACATGATAGAAAAATTTAGTATGATATTATTCGACTCATTAATAATAGATTATGTGAAATTATGATGAAAATGCCTAAATGGCCAATCCCACAGGGAGGTAGATTTGTGCTAAAGTTGGATAATATGATCAGAATCCTCGAAGCACTTTCAAATCCCCATCTTAATTTACCTCCAGTTGTTCATATCGCAGGCACTAATGGAAAAGGATCAACTGTTGCTTATTTAAGCTCGATTTTTGCTCAATCTGGCTATCACTACCATCGTTATATATCACCTCATCTGATTTATTTTAACGAGCGAATCGGAATTTGTAATAAAGACATCGACGATAAATTTTTAAACCAATGCATTGACTGTTGCCGCAGATTAACCGAGAATCTGCCAATGTCATTTTTCGAAGGTACAACTGGAATTGCATTCTATGCATTTGCAAAAATTCCAGCCGATGTTTTAATTTTGGAAGTCGGAATGGGGGGACGTTTTGACGCTACTAATGTGATCGACAAACCAGCAATGTCGATTATCACTACCATATCCAAAGACCATACTGAATATCTTGGTGAAACATTAGCAGAAATTGCTTTTGAAAAAGCTGGTATTATCAAATCAGGTTGCCCATGTGTTATAGGATGGCAACATGATGAAGCGATGGCAGTCTTAATTCAAAAGTGCGACGAAGTATCAGCTCCGGTTTTAGCTTGGAACAGAGATTGGATTTTTAAACGTACTGAGGACGGTTTAGAAATTGAAATTTGTTGCCCGATTGAATATCTTAAACACCAAGAAAATTTTTTGGAACCAATGATAGATAAAGCAGGAAATAGATACGCCACAGTACAGCTAAAAGTTGCGCCCCCCTCCCTCGTTGGTTTGCATCAATATGTTAATGCAGCAGCTGTTGTCGTTGCAAGCTGGTGGCTATCATTTTTAGGGTATGAAAAACTAACTACCACCACAATTAACAAAGGCATCACAACAGCTATATGGCCTGGAAGAATGCAAAAAATCACTACAGGTGTTTTAGGTCAAAAATTACCCAACAATTGGGATTTATGGTTGGACGGGGCACACAATGAAGCTGGCGCAGAAATGATTGCTGCAAGTTTGCATCATCTATATCAAAACGATATTCCACTATATATTATCAACGGCCGAACTGGTAATCGAGATATTAAGGGATTTTTAAGATATTTTACTAACGCTCGAATGGTCTGCGGAGTTGAAGTTAAATCCGAACCTTCTGCGGAAAAAGCAGAAAATATTGCTTCTGCTGCTAATAAAATGGGATTAAAAAGCTGTGTTGCAGAAAATTTGGTGGATGCTGTTGATAAATGCCTCGAAGATAGCAAAGCATTAGGTATAAATAGTGGAGTAATCTTAATTTGTGGGTCTTTATACTTAGCTGGTGATGTTTTACTTGCCAATAGAGATTAGTGCAAATTGTATCATTATGGCATCATAATGATACGTGATTTTAGTAGTCTGAGAATATAATTTCTATTCCTATATATTAAATTGATCTTCATTAAAAAGTTAGAAAGAAAATTATTGAAAATAAAATAGTTCAGTTGTAGTATGGCTATCTGTATATAGCACTATACTTTTGTGCCCGCATGATGGAATGGTAGACATAACGGACTTAAAATCCGTGGAGAGCAATCTCTTGCCAGTTCAAGTCTGGCTGCGGGTACCATTTTATTGTAAATTATTGCATCTAACTTGTCTTATGCTGAGAGCAACACAAGTTTTAAATTTATCTAATAGTGCAGATTTATAAATCGTACTTTTTATCAAATTTTGGTATTAAGGAATGACTAATTACCTCAACCATCGAGAACAAGAACAGCTTGTCACTGTCCTGAATAAATTTCAAGACACCCTGCTTGGATATATGAAACCGAGCGACATTATTAGAATTAACGATGCTATTAGATTTATAACCAAAGCTTATCGTTACTACTCAATTATTTCCCAAAGACTACATCTTGTCGATATAATTGAATCAGCTCAAGTTTTAGCTGAGATGGCATTTGGTCCTAACATCATAATTGGCACTTTACTAAAAGATGTTTTAAATATTGAAGATCAACTGGAAAGTTTGAAATTTGCTGCCGATTTACCTGATTTTAACCCTAAGAGTTCTCTTTCTCCAATTCTAAATCAAATTAAAATGGATTGGTCAGTGGAATATCAAGAGTTTGTGCAAAAATATTGCAACTATCAATTCATTAAAAGTAAATTTGGACCAGAATTCGCTGATATTGCCGCATTATCTGCAAAAATCAACATAATAGAACATAGAAAAATTGATCAAATTCTCAACAAAAAAGTGCAACAATTTTTCTTATCACTTTCTCAGGGTCAAGAAGTGCTGATTATCAAATTAGTGGAAAAAATACAGCTACTAAGTATCATCAATACTATTACAGATAATGATAAAAAACAAAAAACCGCTCCAAAAGAATTGAAGCGGTCTAATTTTTATTTATTTACAGCTTATTGAGCTGGTGTAAATTCTTTTTGTAAAACTACT
>CALKVD010000081.1 GCA_937996615.1 uncultured Rickettsiales bacterium
CGTACGGCACACCATCGCCTCGGCCATCCACCGCTTTTTTCACGAGAACGGCTACCTGTGGGTGAACACGCCGATCATCACCGCTTCTGATGCCGAAGGAGCGGGTATAGTTCTGGGGTGTAAGGTACCTATCATTCTGACTAGCAGGTCAGAGGACAGTGTGATTTCAAGAAACGCATCTTGTGCCTTGGCTAAAATTTGTGCCTGCGCAAACAATATTAGTTTAATGCCTCCATCTTGATAATTGCAAGGGTTATAATTGAATTATAATGTAATTATAAAATTGAGCTAGAGGTTAGTCAAATGTCACAAAAACAAGATTGTATATTAATAATCAATGCTGGCTCCTCCAGCGTTAAATTTGCAGCATTTGCAATTGATTCCGAAATCAATAATCCTCAACGTTTGAATTATGGACAAATAGAATTTAAAGCCGGAGGAAATCGAGAATGCAACCTTTTGGTTTTATCTGACATCAAAATCCCACTCCATCCTGGTGACAGTGATATCCAACTTATTGATAACTGGCTAACAAATGCAAATCTCAATGTTGTCGCAATTGGCCATAGAGTTGTTCATGGTGGCGATCAATTTAAAACGCTAGCTAAAATTAGTCCTGCGACCATCCGGATAATTTCTTCGCTCCATACCCTTGCTCCACTTCATCAACATCAAGCGGTGTACTATATAAAAGCGATGAAGCAATTTAAAGTTCCACAATTTGCCTATTTTGATACAGCGTTTCACTCGACAATGTCAACAATTGCGCAAAGGGTCGCGATTCCAAATAGGTTTCTGGATGATGGAATTAAGAGATATGGCTTCCATGGAATTGCATATGAAAGTGTTTTAGCACAGTTGGAAAAACTAAACAACAAACCAAATAAAATACTCGCCGCACATCTTGGTAATGGGTCCAGTATGTGTGCAATTCTCGATGGCCGAAGCGTTGATACAACAATGAGCTTTACTCCACTTGATGGCTTAATTATGGGCACAAGGTGTGGCACTTTAGACCCGGGGATAATTCTCCACCTCCAGCAAAATTACCAAATGACAACTAAAGAACTAACAGATTTACTTTACAAAAATTCGGGCTTAAAAGGAATTTCAGAATTAAGTAGTGATATGCGTATTTTAGAAAAGGAAAGCAAAACAAACCCTAAAGCACAATTAGCAGTTGAAATGTTTTGTTATAATGCAATCAAAAAAATGTTTGGCCTCATTGGTGCTATGGGTGGGATAGACATGTTAGTCTTTTCGGGAGGCATTGGTGAAAATTCAAGTTATGTTCGGAGCAAAATTGCTCGAAGTCTGCAGTGGCTAGGGTTGATCATTGATGAGGGAGCAAATCAGCAAAACAATTTAACAATTCAGAATGAAGCTAGTAAAATTCAAGTTAGAATAGCAAAAATTGACGAAGAAATGGTGATAGCTAGTAAAATTATTGATTGCATGTTAAAAAAGTGTTAATCGGATCCAAACAAAAACTAGTAAAATAATTTTGACTTTATATTATGACTGCAATTATTATGCTAATATCATTATGTTATTTATAAAATTTAGTGGGATTTTATTATCATAATCTAGGTGACTGGAAAATTGCAGAAGACATATTTATTTGCAAAACAAAAGATGAGATATTATCTCAATCTTTAGAACAGCTATTTGCAAATTCCAGCAACAATACAGCAAAGTTGAATTTAATCCAAGATCTTGCAACTAAAATCCAAAATCAAGCCGACCATATCGTCGTCGTTGGTATGGGCGGGTCTATTTTAAGTCCGATGTCTCTAGTCAAATTTTGTTTATATCACAAGGAAAAAACACTACCTCACCAGAAGTTTGGATTCAATGATCCAAAACCTTGCTTTAATCATCACAATATACATTTTATCTACTACCTAGACGAAGAAAGAATCAATAGAATCCTTGCTACAATTAGTTCCAAGTCAGTTGCAGTTTTAGTTCTAAGCAATTCAGGAATCACAGCTGAAACAGTTGCAATCTGTGAATATTTAGCTCAAGCACAAAATTACTCTACAATTTATTATCATTGGTATGCCTTTACTGATCTAACCAAACAACATACTACCCCGTTAGCACAATTTTTAGCAATTCAAAATGCCACAATAATACAACATGACCCTAAATGTGTTGGACGTTTTTCTTTGCTTGCGACTCAGTCTCTTCTATTATTACAACTAATAGGGGTAGATCTTAGTAAATTTAACCAAGGTGCGGCAGAAGTTTTTAACAATTTTAAAGTTCATCATCTATCACAATCGCAAAACCAAAATCTGAATCACTACACAACCATTGATAGAAATGATCAGCATATTTTTGATCCAGTAATTGGAGCAAAATCGATTGCCTATGCTGCGCATTATGGATTTGTTGCCGCCACAATGAGCTATGACCCCGGACTACAGTCGATTGCAAATTGGTATACTATTGCTTTAGCTGAAACTTTAGGTAAGGCTAAACTTAGATTAATTCCAGAAAATATAACCTTGCCATTGGAGCAACATTGCAAAATGCAGAACTATCTCGGAAGCTCTGTTAAAGTTCTGATGACTTTTTTGCAACTAGCGGAATCTAACCATTCATTTTTTAGCGACACAATACAACAATCTCAAAATTCTTTATTAAATGCTATTAAGCTAAAACAAATTCCCCACCGACTTTTAACAATCTATGATAGTACCCAATATAATTTAGGTCGGCTGGTAGGATATTTAATGCTTGAAGTTATTTTAGCAGGATTTTTAAGCAAGATAAATCCATTCGATCAAACTGAAATCGATCAGGTCAAACAAAAGATCAACCAATCGCTACAAGATAATAGAAATGCAAACCCTAAAACAACTTGACAAACTCGTAACGAGATAAATTGCAAACAACTTTGTTTTAATCAGTTAAATTATTGATCAATCTACAATCAATTGTTGCATTTTATCCAAAAAATATGCAATACTCAAGGAGACAACCCTAAAAGCTAACACAAATCTATAACCTCTATATCTAACTTAGATGTCTAATCCCAATAGTAAAATCTCCTCTACTGTTAATAGTCCAATTATTGGCATAATTTTGATGATCGTTAACAGTATAACTCTGGCTTTGATTGATATTATGGCGAAAGTACTGAGAGCAGATATGTCTTCCGGCACTATAGTGTTTTGCTATAAATTTACTTTGTTTATAATGATTTTACCCTGGGTTTTGCGCCATGGCTTAAAGTATCTTAAAACCAAACGAATCCATGTTCATATTTTGCGCAGTTTTACCGGCACACTAGGAGCACTGTTTTTTTTCCAAGGATTAAAATATGTCACAGCGGCTGATGCTGCCGCTCTTGAAAATGTTCAATATCTTTTCATATTTTGTCTTGGATTTATTTTGTTTAAAGAGAAAATCACCAAAACCAAAATAGCAGCAATAATTCTAGGATTGCTTGGAGCTATTGTAGTTGTCTATCCAGAGATTTTAAGTTTTGATGGAGCAGGCGGTAATATTAAACCAATTAGCAGCTATATATATACAATTATAGCTATCTCAATCTGGTCACTAAATTCTATAATAATAAAAATTCTAGGTAACACAGAAGATAATAGAACTCAAATGTTTTATGTCTTATTGTTTGCTTGTATCATTTCATTCCCAACTGCATTTTTCAAATGGAATTTAGTTGACTTTGCTGGCTTCAACCTACCGCTTAGTCCTTCTTCTCTTGATTTTAGTACTTTACAACTAAGCTGGTGGCATTTTGCTCTTCTTTTCACAATGGCGATCGTATATTTTGTTCATGCTTCAGCTTACTTCCACTCTCTACGATCAGAACTTTCTATTGTAGTACCATATCGCTACACTAAATTAGCTTTCAGCGCCCTACTAGGATATATGTTCTTTATGGAAACAATTAACTTTAATTCCTTGGTTGGATATATATTAATCATCGTATCGGGTTTTATGCTACTACGTTACCAAATGCGTAAAACTAAAAAAAGCAGACAAACTAATACAGCAGCAATATAAAACAAATAGTGATCAGAACAGTTAAAACTTTGTTTAGCTCTTCTATCAATCTATTTTGTATTCTCGATAAAATACTTGCTAAATTTGTCATCTTCTCCATTATGCTGCTCAGCATTTTGATATGGCTCTTTTTTTCTAGTAATTTTAGGCCAAACAGTTGAATACTTGCGATTAATTTCTAGCCAATCTTGGATATTAGGATCTTTAGTGTCGTAGTCAGGTGAAATAGCATTAGCAGGACATTCCGCTTCGCAAACCCCACAATCTATACACTCATCAGGATTAATGATGAGCATATTTTCACCTTCATAGAAACAATCTACCGGGCAAACCTCAACACAATCAGTATACTTACATTTGATACAATTTTCTGTTACAACATATGTCAATCGAGTTTTAGTGAACTTTATTATTAGATAGAGACGAACAATATATTATTTAGTCAAAATGTCAAGATATCCGATAGCTACTATTGACAAAAGAAGTATAGCCAAAAATAATAATTTGAGGTTACTATAATTTATAGTTTTTTGTTTCACTAATTCGAATATAAATGTATGAGTAAAAATTTTGATCTTCTGGTCATAGGCAGTGGCCCTGGTGGCTACGTCGCTGCAATCAGAGCCAGTCAACTTGGGATGAAGGTTGGAATTATCGAGCGCGAATCATCCTTGGGCGGCGTATGCTTAAACTGGGGCTGTATCCCAACCAAAGCATTATTGCGCAGTGCTGAGGTATACCAGTATCTCAAAAATGCTGATGAATTTGGATTGAGTTGCGAAAATGTCAAAACTGATTTACCAAAAATTGTCGCAAGATCAAGGATGGTTGCTGAAAAGCTAAGCAAAGGTATATCAGGGTTGATGGCGAAAAATAAAATTGAAGTAATCAAAGGATATGCAAAACTTGCTGGCAATTCCAAAGTCGCTTTACACCAATCAATTCTGCCAACCAAATATACTGAAATCACTAGAATCGGTGATAAAATCGAAGAAATTACCGCCAAACATATAATATTAGCAACAGGAGCAAAACCAAGAGAGTTGCCTAACCTTAAAATTGATCACGCTAGAATCTGGGACTATAAAGATGCAATGATGGCTCAAAAATTACCTAAATCAGTTCTTGTTGTAGGTAGTGGAGCAATCGGTGTTGAATTTGCTAGTTTTTATAATGCCTTAGGCGTTAAAGTGACAATTATAGACATAGCAGACCGAATTTTAATTAACGAGGATGAGGAAATAGCAAAAATTGCTCATAAATCGTTTGTTAGTCACGGTATTGATATATATACCGCCGCAACAATAGAAAAAATAGAAACAAATCTCAACTTAGAAAAAAAAGAAAAAAAGACAAAAATAGCTGATCTCGAATACAAGCTAGACATTATT
>CALKVD010000082.1 GCA_937996615.1 uncultured Rickettsiales bacterium
GCATATTGACGCATGACCAGCTGGTGAACAGCAGCAGAAAGCGACTCCAGAGAAGCCGGGCTGTAGATGCCTTTGGTGTCACCGGTCTTGGCCGCCGTGACATGCGGGGCCACCCGCACCTCAAAAAACTCATCCAAGTTAGATGAAACTATGCACAGATAACGCAGCCGCTCCAAAAGCGGCACGTCGGCACGCGCTGCCCAATCGAAGACACGTTCATTGAACGCCAGAATGCTCTGATCCCGATCCAAAAGCACAGGCAAAAGATCGGAAGCTTTACGGCTGGCCGCTGGCATACCTCCATCGCTCGACACCCCTGCTTCCACCTCACCTTTGTCTCTGGGTTTATTCAAGGGCTTGTCCAAGGGCAGAGGAAGCATGGCGAAGGTAATCGAAAGCAGTCAATCCAGTGCAGCATAGGCTATTCAGATGACAAAGGTGTGACAGGTTTTGTGACGAATTTTTTAGATGTCACAAAACCATTTGCTGGCCGATGTTGTTGCGAATATTGGAAGTTTGGATATAGTATTTGGAGAAATTGATCGGTAGGTAGGTGGTATATTAAAATATAATAATGATAAATTATTTGATAAATTAAAAATTGATGCAGAGAAATATAAAATGAATACATATAAAACCTCAAATAATAACGCTTATAAACCCAAAGCTGATAAAACACCGAAAATCAGCGACTCTGCTCCTTCGTTCAAATTCTCGAGCACTAACCTCGAGCAAGTCGCGAAGATTATCCAGAAATATCCAATCAACCAAAAACAAAGCGCCGTTATGCCCCTATTATATCTAGCGCAGGAACAAAACAAAGGCTGGCTTTCAAAAGACGCAATGGACCATGTTGCAGAAATCTTAGGAATGCCGCCAATCAAGGTTTATGAAGTCGCGAATTTCTACACTATGTATAACAAACAACCGATTGGTAAATATCTGTTGCAAATATGCCGCACTACTCCCTGCTGGCTTTGTGGTTCTGATGAAATTGAAAAAGCTTGCAAAGAATTTTTGGGGGTCGAGTTTGGCCAAACAACCGAGGATAGGCTGTTCACATTGGTTGAGGTCGAGTGTCTTGGGGCTTGCGTCAAGGCGCCAGTTCTACAAATAAATAACGATTACTATGAAAATATGACATACCAAACTACGATAGAATTATTAACCAATTTGCGTAAGCAGAAATAAAAACAAAAATTCCGATCATGCTACTATTGCTCTATATTAAAAATTTCATCTTGATTGAAGAGCTTCACCTAAAGCTAACCAAAGGTCTTTGCGTTTTGACTGGTGATAGCGGCTCGGGGAAATCTTTGCTCCTAGCAGCGTTCGACATGATTATGGGAGGTAGGATAGATGGATCGGTTGCGAAAAATCCGAACAGCCCGACAGTTCTAACTGCTGAGTTCGATACCAAAGACCAAGGCTTATTGAATAAAATTGTGCAAATTGAAATGCTGGCAGATTTGGATATAGCAAATGCTGAAAGCTTAGTTATCCAAAGGATCATAGGTCAAGATAATCGATCTCGTTTTTTGATTAACGGAGCTCCAAGTACCGCCGCTCAGGTTCGGCTATTGGGTAGCAATTTAGTTGAAATTTGCAGCCAAAGATACCAGGGAATTGTACTTAATTCGGCAAATCACCTTGAAATTCTCGATAAATACGCAAAAACACAAGATAGAATAAAAATTATAACTGATTTATATGAAAAACTACAAATTTCGTCTCAAAAACTCGCAGAAAAACAAAGGATGATCAGCGCAGCTGCTGATAAAGTTACCTATATCAATGAAACAGTTAATGAATTGAATCAAGCCAACCCTCAGCCTAACGAAGAAGAGTTGTTGCTCGAAGAAAAACGCAACCTAAACGAGATATATCAGATGCGCGAAGTGGTTTTAAAAGCTTTGGAAATCTTGGACCACGGTAACAACGCAGCAACTTCTGGAATAAAAAACGCAATCCGACTTCTGAGCAAACTCCCAGAATCCAAATCGTCGCTTACCACAACCTTGGAGAGTATCAGCATCGAGCTAGCAGATTTAGTCGCAAACTTAGCAAGTATCGCAGGAAAACACGATGACCATAAACTAGCAATTGAAAAAATCGATGACCGAATTGCAACCCTTCGTCACTTAGCTCGCAAATATCAGTGCCACTCCAATGAACTAACGAAAATACTCGAACAAAATATCGCTAATTTAACCGCGCTAGAATTGGGCGAAGAACAACTCCTAGAATATATAGAAGAAGCAAAGAATGCTGAACTTAATTATATGAGCGCCGCCGCAGAACTAAGCTTGATCAGAAAAAAACAAGCGATCAACTTCACAAAATCTGTTAGCGCCGAATTACAATATCTCAACATGCAACATGTCGAATTTCAAGTTGTCTGTGAAAAATTAGATGATGGCACCAAAACCTCTCGCGGAATTGACAGGGTTGAATTTTTGATTCGCACCAATAGAAATGGGCAGTTTGCACCTCTCTCTAGAATCGCTTCTGGCGGGGAATTATCGAGAATTATTTTGGCGCTCAAGGTTGCCTTGGGGATGATCAACGACGTTCCGCTCATGATTTTTGACGAAGTTGACGTTGGGATCGGCGGCGCTACTGCCAGCCATGTTGGACACAAGCTTTTGGATCTTGCAAACAGGGGTGAGTCGGCACAAGTTATAGTTGTCACACACCAACCTCAGGTTGCAGCCTACGCAACCCAACACTGGCAAGTACAAAAAATAATCAAAGATGATCAAATGTTCCATAGCACCTTTACTGAACTAGATTATGAAGGTAGGGTCAATGAAATATCACGGATGCTTGGTGGAAAATCGATTGCAACCGAAACCATTCTCTCAGCAAAAAAAATGATCAATGACGCAAGCCAAAATTATTCTTAAATTAAATAAAACGCATCATGGTGCAAAAACATTTAAAACCTTTACTAACTTACTTGTAAAAAACTTCCAAATGCTTAAATTAAGATCGAGATATTTCTCCACCAAAATAAAATATTAACTTTACAATAAAGAGTTATTATCGCTATTTTTATAAATAAATACAAACTAAAAAGAAAACTTATTTGTCTTTTTTAATATCAATCTTATAATAGCCTTTATCAAGATTAAAAGACATTTGATCAATAATAGATCAATTAAAAATGACATAATTACTCCAACTAACCAATTATACCCAGAATTAACAT
>CALKVD010000083.1 GCA_937996615.1 uncultured Rickettsiales bacterium
GCTCATATTGTAGCATGGCAGATCAGATGATTATGTCATTTAATATCAACGCGATGAATAATTTACTAAAGGACAAAGCATTAACTAAAATAGTTGATGAAAGCTTGAAGAATGACAATTGGTGCTATTGGGAAAAAATAAACACAAATCCATATTGCATAGCTATTCAAAAAAGACTATCTCAGCTTGGCAATAATCAATATCCAGCACTAGATATTCAAAATCGCTTCAAGGATGCTTTTTATGCACTACTCGATGAACAAAAAAAGGCACAGGCAGAATCTCTAGCGAATTTAATACTGCAACAAGCAGAAAAATAAAGGATGATAAATAATGGATTTTTTTAGCATTATAGCCTTGATTGGTGGCGGAGTAGCATTATTTGCAAGCATATCAATTAGAGGATTTCCAATTATGATGTTTGGTGCATTTTTAATGTTCACTGGGGTCTTACTACATTATTATTCATTAGATCAACAAAAAGGTTACATTGAAATTAAAAGAATTGATTCTCAAAAATATATTCAATGTATAGAAAGTCAACAATATATCGTTAGTTCAAGCTCTAGAAGTGCTGATGTCGTAACAACAATGCTTGATGCAAATGGTAAGCCTATGAAGTGTAGTAATACAATTTACACTAAAGAGCAAACAGAGTTGCCAATGAATAAAAATAAAGAGTTTATAATTAAATAAAGGAAGGTAAATCATGATTCTTTTTAATATAGGGTGCGGAATATTAATATTTTCAAATTTCATCATCTCCATATTACCAAATAAAGATGCTGTTAAAAGTAGTAATAATCCAAAATTAGTTAATAAATTTTTAATGCAACTAATGATCCTTCAACTGTCATTATTTCTTGCGGTGATATTAGGTATGATTGGTGCATATGTACATCTAATACCGCTTCTATCATCAAAGAATGATGATTGGCTTCCTATTCTCTCACCAGGTGTTTTTATTACATTATTTGTAATTGCATTTATTAGAATTCGTTTTAAATTTACGAGTAATCAGGAATAATTGTAAATGAAAAAGAGCATAATTACATTGGCATTACTAACCATAACCTTGTCTGGATGCACCAAATATCAAGAACCTAAAACTTATGATGAAGCAAATTATTATTCAGATAATTACTGCCTTAAAAGTGACGTTGGATTAACTGGGTATTCTTTATTTAGTGGCTCATATTGTAGC
>CALKVD010000084.1 GCA_937996615.1 uncultured Rickettsiales bacterium
TGAATAAAAGCATATCGACAGGATGACTCTTAAGAAGAAATATGATAATACCATTTTTTTATCCATTTTTTCTTTGGTAAAACGAGTAACGCTCAATTCTTTCGTGCTAATCTTATTAAAAGACTTTTGATATAAATTCATTCTGCGTTTATAATCAACAAAATCTGGTGATTCACGCAACTTTGTTCTTGCTATAATCCCTACAATCGCTATTAATGCGCCACTTAAAAAGGCAAAACGCCAATTTATATATACAGAAATAGTCGCTATGATTAAAGCCATAGTAGCCCCTAGCATCGACGCAATACTTATAAATCCTCCATAAACGTATCTCTTTGGCTGCTTAAAACTTTCAGCCATATATAATTTTGCACCAATAGCCTCTCCCATCGAACTAAAACCTTGGATTGCCCTACAACATATCATGATAATACTAGCGATAACTCCGATTTCAGTATAAGTAGGCAATATTGCCATAATCAAACAGCATAATGCCATTGAAGTTGTAGTTATTATGATAGTTTTTTTTCTTCCTATTTTATCGCCAATCCAACCTACTATTAAACCACCAATCGGCCTGAAGAGAAAAGTTGCACTGAAGCTTAATGCACTCAATAATCCAGCTGTTGCAGGATCTGTCTTTGGGAAAAAAACCTCGTTCAGTAAAACAGCCATATGTACATATAGCATTAGATCAAAGTACTCGAGAAATGTGCCGATAGATAATAAAAATATCGAAGCTTTTTGTGGTTTGTGGCATGCTACCATGATACAATTAATTAAGGTTAATTAATATATCTTAATTTGATTACAATTCATTATAAATTGTCAATCAAATATTATAAACTTATACCCTAGGAAACTGCAGAACAAAATAAGCTCTATTGCCATGATTTGGCACGAATTCAATCGAGCCACCAATATTTTTCATAACTTTTTTGCAAAAAACCAAGCCAATTCCGGAACCATTTTTGCTATCGGTCGTATAAAAATTATCAAAGATTTTGCCGATAATGCTGTCGTCAATACCCTTACCGTTGTCACGATAATGCAGGTGATTTGTCGAATCATCAGACTCGCACCATAGTCCCATCTTAGTACTTTGGCCATGTTTGATACTGTTTATGATCATATTCATAATCACATGAACCATCAATTCAGCCGAACCAAGAAAGCTGAAAATATTTTTTGTCGATACTAACTTTGACATCATCCGGTAAATTGCAAAGTTTGATTGCGCTTTCCACAACCTCCATAATATTAGATTCTTGCAGTTCTGTGTCACTGATAAAATCAGTCCTAATTATATTAAGAATGGTATCTATCGAGTCCAGTCCCTTGACACACTTTTCTTCGATCATTTTAGATGATTTAAGTATTTTTTTTATTTCATCCGGCTGTAAATGTTTGTTTTGGAGAATGCTATAGAGCATTTGATTTAGCATCAGAATCGTAGCAAGGTGGCTTCGCATTTCGTGAGCAAGTGACCCGCTATAGAGCATATTGTCAGCTATTTTTTCCTGTTGCTTTTTATACCTATGTCTTTCAAATCAAAAGGCGCCAAAAGTCAAAAATAGCAGAGCAATCCAACAGCCTGCATGTCGCTAAATTTTTCTATAGTAACATTGATTGGCATAATATGATCTAAAATATAGCCAAATGGTTACACCAATGATGCTATATAAGATAAATCTAGAGCCATTTATAAAGATATATAATAAAATCAACGAAAAAATAAAAGTAATATTATAATAAAAATAGAAATTACTCACAAATAACAGATAAGAAGCTGTAAATAGTAGATAAAATATCATCAGAAACTGATAAAATCGACTATTGAAACTTTTCATTCTTTGAGGCAAATTAATGCTTCTTGCTTTGCATAAAAGCAAGGCAAAAGATCCGATATATCAAGCAACTCGGAGGATTAATTCAGCTTTTTCTATGCCATAGAGATTACCTTTTAATACCAATATAATGCTTGATAATAAGCAATATACTCCAGCAAATACACTGAAAATACCCAAAACATTGACTAAGATATTGGCGGATCAGATTGCTTTTTATTATTGATTCCTTGAATCGCGCGATCAAACCATTTCGTTTTAGGGCTATGCTTTGCCTGGGACTTCCATCCAAATCCTCGGGCATTGCGACTCCTTGAGCTTTCTACCAGTAGTGCATGTCCTATGGCACTTTCTATTATTCCTGTCAATGCACTAACTGTCGCAAACTTGCCTTCTATATATGCTCCTGTACATGTAAATAATAATGCCATAACGGTTGCTGCTACAAATGATTTTGTGTTTGTTCTAAAACCTACAAAACCCGTCACAACTCGAATTATCATTAATGGATCCCAAAAACTAGTTATAAACCATATTAAATCCATTATATTATCAAAAAACAGAGCTAAAACAGCTAAGGGGAGCGCAACAATCATTGTAGCAAAACGAGCTACAACAACTTCTTGAATTTCAGAAAGTTTAGGAAATACTAGTTTGACTAACTCGTGACTAATTATCACACTACTGGTATTGACCCAAGAATCAGCAGTTGACATCATAACTGCAAGCAAACCAACAATCATCAAGCCTTTTAAACCAACTGGTAAATAATTATCGATAAAATAAGAAAAAGCTTGATTAAGCTCTATCTCTGGAGCTTTGATTTTGATCAAAACATAAAGCAAAAGAGCAAATGGTAATGTCAGGAGGCTTACTGTAAACAAACTATCACGTAACTTTTTTGCATAACCAGCTATTAAAAATCTTTGAATTATCGGGCTATCACCACCAACGCCACAACCAGTCATTGCTGCATAAAAAATCAAACTAATAAACAAAATAATATTATCAGTGGTCCATTCTATCGATTGATATTGCACAGGCATATTTTGAAAAGCCTCCATCACTCCGCCAACATTGCTTTGACCAATATCATACGCTGCCCAGATACAACCAAGCGGTATCCCCAGATAAAAGATTGCAAACTGTAATGTATAAAAAGCGAATTCGGGATTAGCAAAGTAGTCTTGCCACAGTTGAAAACTGTGGCAT
>CALKVD010000085.1 GCA_937996615.1 uncultured Rickettsiales bacterium
AGTGATATTCTTCATGAAATGCACAAAGATCAATCACTTCAAAAATTACTCGAGGAAAAAGGTTTAATTTGATTGAAATTATTGTTATTTGTTAGTTTTACTTTTTTGGTAATATAAAATCGATATAATTTTCTGAAAAAATTCTGCTGCCTTAACAGAGATGCTTGACCACAAATTACTGTCAAAAAAAATTCTTTCAATGCATTGTTCATGAAATTCATTATGGTTGCGAAATGAGATGATATATTTTAATAGTCCTTGATGGCAAATTTTATCCCCCTCATATTCTATAACAACAGTACCCCAGTCTGGTTGATTTGTAACAAGGCAATTTGATTTTAATAGGTCAGAAAACACAATTTCTCGAATTTGATTCTGGTTTTCAATATTATTATTCTTAGTAGTTAAAAAATCAGCTCGAACATTTTTGGTCTTGTTTAAATCAATTTGGATTGTGTCTAAACATATACCAGGTGGAGCAGAGATTTGGTTACAGTTATCAAGTCTCAAAAACTCAATCTCAGGTTGTACTCCTAAGATTTCAGTTAGATCTTGTTGAATAATTTGAATTAAATCATTTTCGTTATAGTGTTCATTATTAAATGAATTCAGGTATAACTTGAGCGATTTAGATTCAACAAGGCAATTTGAGTGTGCATCATATAGGATGGAGGCAATGCGTACTTCTGGTTTGCCTTTTGGGTTAAGCCAAGAAACTTCATAGCAATTCCATAAATCATAGCCATATAATTTGCTATCAAATTCAAAACCAATTTCATTACGTTTTGTCTGACGTTCAATTCCAAGGAGCAACTTTTTATCATAGGTTTTGGGGTACTGGCTTTTTCTCCCTAGTTGTGATTGTGTGATAATGTTACCGTCCATATTAACTATGCTTAAATTTGAACTTTAATTTTAAAATTTCTCTCTCGCTAAATTAGCTTTCAACTTTTTCAATCACAATATTACCATTAGTATAAACACAAAGTTCAGCAGCGATTTTCATTGCCTCAGTTGCAATTTCTACGGCATTCATTTTGTTTTTATCATTACTACGGAGTAAAGCTCTGGCAGCAGACAAGGCATAGTTTCCACCTGATCCAATTGCAGCAACACCACCTTCTGGTTCTAGAACATCACCATTACCAGTAATCGTGAAAATATTTTTTTTGTCGGCAACGAGTAGCATAGCTTCGAGGCGGCGCAGGTACTTGTCTGTGCGCCAATCTTTTGCTAATTCAACAGCTGCACGTTGTAGTTGTGTTGGGTATGTTTCGAGTTTTGCTTCTAAGCGTTCAAAAAGAGTGAATGCATCAGCTGTAGATCCTGCAAAACCTGCAATTATTGATCCCTTGTTGATTTTTCTGAGTTTATTTGCTGTCGCTTTGACAACGCTTTGGCCGATACTGACCTGGCCGTCGCCCGCGATTACTGTTTGGTCTCCAACTCTTAAACATAGAATTGTAGTGCCATACCAAATGTTTTGATTTTCATGATTCATATTAGTAGTATTATAAAAAAATTGTTTGATGATAGGTGGACCTTAGCATAAAAATTTATTTTGCGCAAAGGTCGATATTTGCTTTTTAGCTGTAGTTAGCGCTTCATCTATTCTGATTAATTCGTTATATTTATTGACTCTTTCACCGCGGCATAAAGATCCTGTTTTGATATAGGGCGACCCAACGCCAACGGCAAGATGCGCAATTAGAGTATCCTCAGTTTCTCCAGAGCGGTGGGAGATGATTGGAGTATAATTAGCTTTGATTGCGGTACTGATTGTTTTAATTGTTTCAGTGATTGTGCCGACTTGGTTTGGTTTGATCAAGATCCCATTGCCGATGCTATTTTTTATACCTTGTGATAATATTGCAGAGTTTGTAACAAAAATATCATCACCGATTAATTTAATTTTTTCACTTAATAGGTTAGTTCCTTGGATCCAACCTTCTGCGTCGTCTTCAGCGAAAGGATCTTCAATCGAAATTAGGTTTGGATATTTTTGGATAAGATTGTGGTAGTATTCAACTAGCTGTTGAGAGGTGAGATTTTTATTGTCTAGGCTATATATTCCATTAGAATAAAATTCAGAAGCGGCAGAATCCAATCCGATCATAATTTGGTTATCATAGCCGGCAAGTTTAATCGCATTGCATAGCAGATCTAGAGCTTCTTCGGTTTGTCTAAGTTGTGGGGCAAAGCCTCCTTCGTCGCCAACATTGACGCTGAATCCTTTTTGTTTTAACAATTTTCGCAACACATCTATTGTTTCGTGGGTGATTCTTAATTGTTCTGAGATACCTGTTATGCCAGTTGGTATGATCATAAATTCTTGGATTGATAGTAAGTTGTCAGCATGTTTGCCCCCATTAATAACGTTGAGCATTGGGGTTGGCAATGCGGCCGAGAATTTGCTGATTGTTTCTTTTGAACATTCAGCAATTTCTTGGAGCATATTTGAAAACTGTTGGTATAAAGAAATACCATTTAAAGTTGCATATGCCTTAGTGAATGATGCTGAGACTGGTAGAATTGCATTTGCTCCTAGTTTGTTCTTGTTCATGCTAGGGTCAAGTTTGTTTAGTTCGGCATCTAATTCTTGAACAGAAACAAAATTTTTGCCGCAAATTGCTGGAGCAATTATCTTATGGATATTTTCGATTGCTTTAGTGACGCTTTTGCCGTTATATGCTGCAAGATTATCGCGGATTTCAACCGCCTCGTTTTTACCAACGGACGCACCACTTGGGACACTGGCTCTTGCATAAGCTATTTTGCTTTTATGATCATTTTCTATTTCAATATCAACTTCAACCGTAGGATTTCCTCTGCTATCAAAAATTTGCCTCGCTTGTATTTTTTCTATTATTGCCATAATTTAAGATTCCTCTTATCAATTAAGATTGGTGATTTTGCTATTATCTGATAATATAATTTGCTCATATTAATAGGCAAGCTAACATAGATTAAAATAATCTGGAAGTAGCGGTGAGAAATTTAATTTGCATAAATATTCAATTTTTTTTATGCAGTAGCTGAATTGTAACACCACGACCAAATTCAGCATCATTAGTCAATGTATTTAATTTAAAATTGTTGGAATTTAGCAATATTCCGTTAGCCTGAAACTCTACTGGTTCTGTGGACGAGAGAATGCCTGTTTTATAGTTAAATTGAGTCTGTTGCATAGTTCCATGGTAGCTATCCTTCCCAAGCATCATGCTATGATTGTTGCAATTTTCGTCCCCATTAAAATCAGTTTTGGAATTCAAAGTAAAAGCTAAATTTACTGGTCCTTTTAAAAAAATCATCTCATCTTTATAATCAATTACGCCAAAAGGTCCTTTGGCACTTAAAATACAATGATTTTTTGCACGCATTTCGATTTGAAAATTGAAAATATTTGCCCCATTATCTTTTGAAATAATTTTTTCGGCTACTACTTTAGTAGTTTTGTTCTGATCCGTATTTAGATATAGAGATGCTTGATCGATTTGATTTGGTGTCAGGGTATGTTTTGGACTGGGGTTTGTAGCGTTGGACATTGGACTCAGAAATGATAACAGCAACAAAGTATATGTTGCGATTGCAGTAAAATTTTGGCAGATTTTTGAATAGCGTTGCATATAAGTATTATGGTATAATAGCATTAGAGTGCAATGTTGGATAGCGGCGGTCATAACCCAAGCTCCGGTTACTTAAACGCAACAGAACCGCGCTTTGTTTGCGTTTGAATTCGGCTCGATGGAGCATATTAGAAACGGCTTGGACCAACTCTTCTGCTAGAGCAAGTTTGGCACTAATTTCTTTAGATCCCATATTTTTTTCAATCAGTAAATATAGTATTGAATCTAAGATCTGGTATTCAGGTAGAGAATCTTGATCCTTTTGGTTGGGTGCAAGTTCTGCGGTTGGTGCTTTGGCTATGATTTGTTCTGGGATAGGAGAGGAAATAATGCAACGAGTATCTTGGGGTAAATTTTGATTGCGCCAAGCTGCAAGTTGGTATATTTCCGTTTTATAGATATCAGCAATTGGAGCTATTCCGCCGCACATATCGCCATATAGGGTTGCATAGCCAACTGCACATTCTGATTTATTACTTGTAGCAAGAAGAAGGTGGTTTTTTGAATTTGCAATCGCCATTAGCAACAAGCCTCGCAATCTTGCTTGGATATTTTCATTTGTCACTCCTATAGTATTGATGCCGGTATTTTCTAGATTGATCTTGGATAGGGTATGTAAATTTTCAATACTAATTGTTTCGAGATTGCATTCTAGATTTGTTGCTAATTCTGCAGCATCAGCCAAACTATTTTGGCTTGTATATTCTGATGGCAAACGAACGCAATATATATTTTGAGATCCAATCGCATCACAAGCTAAAGTTGCAACAAAAGCAGAATCTATTCCTCCCGAAAGCCCAACAACGACACTGCTGAATCCATGTTTTAAAATATAATCACGCAATCCAATCATCGCCATTATATATAATTTTTCTGATTCTGATTGGTTATTGGTTATATTATGACATGGGTCAATATTTTGTGTTGGTTGCGGTTGTGATATTTTAGGGATTTGCTTAAATTCTTGCGTATTAATAATATTAAGTCCAGAAGTCGCGAAATATGGTCCTGCAACTACTTCTCCATTAGAATTCATCACAAAGCTATCGCCGTCGAACACTACCTCATCTTGGCCCCCAACCTGGTTGACATAAATCAAGTTGCTATCATGATGTTTTGTTATTTCTTTTGCGATTGAAATTCTGGCTGACCTTTTGTTTGGTGCAAAGGGCGAAGCGTTTAGAACCACTATGATTTTTCTAGGACAATTTTCTTGATCAAGATTTTGCTTTTCGCTGCTAATGTTCAAACGTTTTAGCGCGCTATCTTGGTGCCACATATCTTCGCAGATTAGTGGGTAGATATTATAGTTTTTTATTGTAAAAAATTTGTCATTGTGATCTAGAGATATTGAGCAAAATTGCCTTTTTTCGTCAAAGAGATCATAGTTAGGTAGATGATGTTTATAATATCGATTTTTGACTATTCCATTTTGAATAAAAAGAGCTGTGTTATATGTTATTGGTGGGGTGGTGCAAAATTCCGCCATAGTTGGTTCAACTCTTTTGTTAGCTGATTCATTTATATTTTGAGTTTTTGCTACTAAGCCTAAGGTACCAACGAGAATTCCGCAATTACTGCCATTGGTGATTTGGCATAGTTCTTTTTCGAGAGACACAACTTGGTGAACAAAGCTTTGGGAGATTGCTAGATCTTTGATGTTATAGCCAGAGGTCGCAAGTTCGGGATATATAACCAAATCACAACCGTTTTGGATAGCTTCGAGATAGGCTAGTTTTATTATTGCGACATTATTATCCAATGTTGCAATACCAGGGTTGATTTGAGCAATACCGATTTTCATGATTTCGTATGATTTTCCATCTCTACATTTCTTTTAAATAGCGTTTCATATTGATAGAGCCTTCGATTTTATCAACAATCACAGTAACGACACAATCGCCAGTTATATTGATCATTGTGCGACACATGTCGAGAATACGATCGATTCCCATTAACAGAGGGATTCCTTCAATTGGAATACCAGCAGATGATAAAACCATTCCCATCATAATAATACCACCTCCAGGAAATCCAGCTGCTCCTATTGAACCTATAGTTGAAGTGAAAATTATTAATATATATTGCGATATTGAAAGATCTATTGCATAGACTTGAGCAAAAAATATTGCAGTTATACCTAAATATATTGCTGTGGCAGTCATGTTGATTGAAGCGCCAAGAGGCAGAATGAATGTTGCAGTTTTTTGTGATACTCCCATTTTATACATTAGCTCTTCTATCGCGGTACCTATTGTTGCTTTGCTACTAGAACTTGCAAAGGCGAGAGCCTGGGTCACTACCATTTTTTTGTAGAATGGAATAGGATTGATTTTTGCAAGAACAAGCATAACTGCGAACAGTAGGTATTGTATTATTAAAGCACCGATCACGACTAGCATTAACTTTCCTAAAGTTGCAACGATATCCAATCCATATTGGGGGATCATTGATGCCATTATCGCAAAGATTCCATATGGAGTTGTTCTGATTACGATTTCAACCAGTTTG
The DNA here is from genome assembly GCA_937996615.1 of uncultured Rickettsiales bacterium. Lineage (GTDB taxonomy): Bacteria > Pseudomonadota > Alphaproteobacteria > Rickettsiales > Midichloriaceae > CALKVD01. The sequence continues at coordinate 6,138 of CALKVD010000085.1, forward strand.
AAAATTGCTTGGGTAAATGAAACTATCACTGTTTTTGCAGGAGCTGCTTTTTCTCCGATCATCACCAAAGAAGTGCCGAGGAAAAATGCAAAAACAACAACCTGTAAAATCTGTCCATCAGCCATAGATTTTACAATATTGGTTGTGATAATTCCCATCAAAATTCCTCTTATTGTCTGATAGTTTTGATTTGCCCCTGAATTCGCTGAGAGTCCAGTGAGTTCAATGCCTTGGCCAGGATTGAAGATTAGGCCAAAACCGATACCAACGATGATTGCAATTACCGTTACTGTCATATATATAGCGATTGCTTTTGATCCCAGGCGGCCAAATGTTTCCATATCATCGATACTGGTAATACCGTATAGGATGGCAAAAAATACAACCGGTACAACGATCATTTTTAGTAAATTCATGTATATTGTACTAGCGTCTAACAAACCTTGGGTGATTCCAGTGTCGCTAAAAAAAGTCGATCCAGAATTAACAGACATTTCTATCAAAAGACCAGAACACATTCCGAGAAACATTCCGATAATAATCTTTTGCCATAGCTTTAAAGATATTTTGCTTTTGTTAACTTTATTTTGTGTCGCCGCTGGATTAGCAACAGAGTTTTGATTAGTTTTCATATAATTGAACCTTCTATATTTTTGATAAAACGACTACCAAAAGTCTACTATATCTTATAGTTATATCTTATTGGAAATAGATGCAAGTACTTATTTTGCAAGATTAGAAGTTAAAAAAATTTTTACTTTCTAGTCTTCCAATATAAATAAAATTAGTGTAAATTCAGATAAATTATATACCAACATATACTAATATTAACTATTAAGCTATCACTAATTTAGTAATCTTCAAATTTTAATAAAAATTAATGTCAGATAAAAAAATCTTAATCCAAAAACAGGAGACAAAAGTATCGGTAGCTTTTATAGCTTGGTTTGTTGCTGCAATATTTTATATGTATCAATATATATGGCGCGTTACTCCAAACGTCCTTTCTTTAGAACTTCGTGAACATTTTTCACTCAATGCTGATCAATTTTCTACCTTTGGTTCATTATATTTCATGTTTTACTCGTTGATGCAAATACCAATGGGAATATTGTTGGATAAAGTTGGTACCAAATTAATGATCTTAAGCTGTTTAATTCTTTCAATAATTGGCGGGGCGTTGTTTATTCATACTGATGAAGTGATTGTTGCGCAGTTAGCGAGAATTTTGATGGGTATTGGGGCTTCTACTGCTTTTATGTGTGGTTTAAAAATAATATCAGATAATTTGCCAAGTAAATTTCATGGTTTTATGATGGGGTTAACTTTAACAATTGGTACAGCTGGGGCGATTTTTTCCAGTATTGGCCTTGGGGTTATTAGTTCATCGATTGGATGGCACGATGCTTTAAGCATGACCCTAGTAGGGGGATGTGGTGTCTTGATATTGGTATATTTAACTAAATTTCCTAGGGATTTCCATAAAACCAGAGATTATGATGCGCAAGGCATAGATTTATTAGAAAAAACAAATACAACAATGCAATCTGTTTTAAAAATATTAACAAACAAAGGAATAATGGGCTATGCTATCATAGCAGTCGGATTATATACTCCGCTTTCTGCTATGACCGATCTTTGGGGTTCAGCTTTTTTAATGGCTCGTTTTGCTTTGTCTAAAATAGAAGCAGCAAATATTTCGATGATGCTATACGTTGGTCTTGCGATTGGTAGTATAATTTTACCTTCTCTTGCTGATGCTTGGAAAAAACCAAAAATATTGGTTTTAGCTTGTACTTTAATCATTACCCTACTGTTTGTAGTATTGCTATATGGACCCGTTTTAAACAAAAAATATTTGATCCTATTGTTATTTACTATAGGCTTTTTTTGTGGGGCAGAAATGACATGTTTTGCAGCTTCTCTAGCTTTTGTTAGTGCCCGCAAATCAGGATTGGCAATAGGTGTCGTCAATACTTTAAATATGATGGCGAATGCCCTGTTGCAACAAGGTATAGGTAAAATTTTGGATACTAGATGGTCTGGTGGCTATTCTAGTGGTGTTAAAAGCTATGATGCTGGTGATTTTTCTGCAGCTTTGAGTGTCATTATTTTGGTGATGCTAATTTGTTGTATAGTGTCATATTATGTCAAAGATCCTAAAGATTCTAATAGCAAATAAAAATTGATATAAAAACTTGGTATCAAAATGTCGCAACAAACTAAATTTCTTCCAGGGGATCCTCAGCCAGATAAAATAATTCAGCAGATGTTGAGAGTCAATCAGGCAGGGGAATATGGTGCAGAAAGAATATATAGTGGACAGCTTTTTTGCTTAGAATTAAAATCAGCTCCGGCGGCAGAAATAGAATTGATCCAAAATATGTACAACCAGGAGTTGGTTCATTTAGCTTATTTTAATCAAGCGATTCCTAGATTTAGAACCAGACCGACTTTGTTGCAACCTTTGTGGTATTTAGGTGGTTGGGCCTTAGGATTTATAACGGCGCTTAGAGGTAATGCAGCTGGAATGGTATGCACTGAAGCAGTTGAAACTGTGATAGATCAGCACTATAGTACTCAATTAGAATATCTTGCTAACACAACCATGCCTCAAGATTTAAATTCTTTTGCTACCGAACTAAAACAAAAAATAGAATTATTTCGTGCTGAGGAAATTGAACATAAAAATATTGCGATCCAGAATGGCGGATCTGAAAATAATCAGTTTAGATTGTTAAATTGGGTAATTATGGGTATAACTAAAATTGCAATTGCAATTGCTAAAAAAATATAACGCTTAGCTATGTTCCGGTATAAAGCAACCATAGAATATGATGGCACAGCTTTTGTTGGTTGGCAAAAACAACAAAATGGTCTTTCGGTGCAGCAAGTGTTAGAAAATTCAATCCAAAAGCTAGGCTATCAAGATATTAAAATATATGGATCAGGTCGTACAGATGCTGGTGTTCATGCATTAGGGCAGGTGGCACATTTTGATTTGGCTGATGACTGCAGCTATAAGTTGCATCGATTACGCGAATCTATCAACCATTTTATTCAACCTCACTCTATCAAATTGCTTGATCTCCAAATTGTCAATCATGATTTTCATGCAAGATTTGATGCAGTTAAAAGATCTTATATTTATAAAATTATCTATCGTTCTACAGAGCCAATTTTTTGGCGTAATAGAGCTTGGCATATAAGAAACGATTTGGAAATTGGTCGAATGCAAGAGGCTTCACAACTATTGGTTGGGTATCATGATTTTGCCAGCTTTAGATCCAGTAATTGCCAAGCAAAAAATTCGTACCGAACTTTGGATAGTATAGAAATAACTCAACAACAAGATCAATATGCAAAATTGATTGAAATAAAACTAACT
>CALKVD010000086.1 GCA_937996615.1 uncultured Rickettsiales bacterium
GCAAAATCTGGCCAAGCATAATTTTTTTGTTTTGGAAAGTAGAAGTTAACGATTTTTGCGATTGATCCGAGCAATATTCGATCGTCAGGTTTTCTTAAAATACACTTCTGCAAATTTGCAAAAACCAAGCTTTAGATTAGCTCCGGATTAGAGAAAGGCTTATTGGCTATTTCAAATAATTATTGTTAGTTTGGTTTGCTTTGGTTAGTGCTGAAATTTACTAGCACTAAAATTTAGGTTGATATAGTTAGATAAAAAATTAGAGAATTGCCAGAATCTAAAGTGATTTTTGGAATCAATTTATTGTTGCATTTATATATCTTAATGCAAATATTAAATAATTCTCATAAACTTTCTGTAAACTAAATGCAAAATTACCCAAACCCAAATACCAAATTTCCTATAGATGGAGTCAAAAGAGTAGCATACTTAAAAAATATCATCACAAACCCACAAATCATTGTTGGCGACTATTCCTATTATGATGATCCTGATGATGTATATAATTTTGAGAAAAATGTTTTATATTTATTTGATTTTATTGGAGACAAATTGGTGATTGGTAGGTTTTGCCAGATCGCTACGGGAGTTTGTTTTATCATGAACGGAGCAAATCATCCAACAATCGGAATTTCAACCTATCCGTTTAAAGTGTTTGGCTATGATTGGAGCAAGGCGCCATTGAATCCTCAAAACAAAGGAGACACAGTGATAGGGAATGATGTTTGGATTGGTAATCGCGCTACCATTGTGCCTGGAATTAAAATAGGAGATGGAGCAATTATTGGCGCCAACAGTTTGGTCACAAAAGATGTGGCACCTTATATGATTGTAGGAGGCAACCCGGCAAGAAAAATTCGCCAAAGATTTGATGATAAAACAATCCAATTTTTACTAGAATTAAAATGGTGGGATTGGGACATAGAAGAGATCACGACCAGTCTTGATTTTATTGTGAATCCTAATATTGAGGAACTAAAACGTATTTATGCTAGGAAAAAAGCATAGATATTAAAACTATTAGAGTTAAAGCAAATATTAATTTGTTTTGCTGTAATTTATTTCTTGTCAAAGTGATATTTTAGTATATAAGTAAGAGATGTTGTTGTGTCTGATATTAAAATAAAGTGGTGGTATGAATCTAAAAATTATATGTGTCGCAGTGGTGCTTCTTTTAATGACCGGGTGTGCGAAAAATTCTGGTCAGCAGTTTTTAGCAAAAATGTCTAATGAAGAAATTTCAAGCAAATTAATTAAAAATCAAACTTCAAAGGCCGAAGTGAAATCAATGTTCGGTGATCCGGCAGAAATATCCTTTAGTAGTGATGGCCAAGAAACCTGGGAATATTCATACACTCGTTCAGCAGACAAGGGTATTAACTATATTCCATTTAATGTGTTTTATAGGGGTACTAACGATAATGTAAGAAAACTCAAGATTAGATATACCTTCGATGGATTCGTTGATCGATTTTCGTTTTCTAATTCGCAAGGCGAAACCCAAATTGGTTTATTTCAGTAGCAAGATATGCTAGGAGATAAAATCAAAAATTACTAATCTTTTTGCCGATTTTCTAAGCAATAGGTGAATAGTTGCGGATTATTTACCTATCGTGATTTTAATTTCGACGCAATATTATAAATTTATAAGGGAAAAAACAATATAAGTAATTTAATAGATATTAAAATAACCAATCTTAGTAGCTGTTAATACTATTTAATAAGGAGAAATATAGATAAAAGACCTCAAATCGTTTGCCAATTGCCAAATTATCAAAGAAAAGTTCACTATTTGCCCCCCTTTTCTGCCAGACTCAACACCGCATTAATGAGGAGATGAATTCGATATTTTTCTGTTCCAACGCTACACGAGAAGAAGGTAAAGTTTGGTTTGATCAGGTTAAGTTATACTGATTTTCATTCAATTTTTTGATAAAATCAGCATAATATATCCCAATAGTCTTAACCTGCCATAGTTTTGCAAAATAAAAAATATTGAATGAAATAAAAAATAGAATAAATAACGCGAAAAATCGTCGGAGTAAATTTATTTTAACTCAAAATTCTCGCTTAAAATAACTTTAGTCACAATACTAGAGTATTAATTCAAGTTTTTCAGCGATCGCCAATAAATCATACCATGCTAGTTTTTTTTGCTTTTGCTGCCGCAATAAATATGAAGGATGGAAGATCGCTGTTGCTTTGATTGTATTTTGCAGATACTGGTTTTCATAATCAAAATATTGACCACGCAATTGTCCCATCGGAGTAGTAATATTAAGTAAAGCTTCAACAGCAGTGCTTCCTACCATCACAATCAATTTTGGGGATACTAATGCTATATGTTTTTCCAAAAATGGTTTGCAGATTAACAGCTCTTCTGTGGTTGGGCGTCGATTTCCTGGAGGTCGCCAAAAAACTGTATTGGTAATATAAAGATGATCGCGATTTAAACCCAAAGCCTGGAACATATTATCAAGTAATTTGCCGCTTTGACCACAAAATGGAATTCCTTGTTGGTCCTCTTGGGCGCCAGGTCCTTCTCCAACCAACATTATTTTTGCTTTTCGATTGCCGTCAGCAAACACAGTATTGATAGCGGTTTTTTTGAGCTCACACCCATTGAACTTACGAATCTCTTGTTCCAATTCGTCAATAGTCTTGCATTTATCAGCAATCTTTCTTGCATTTCTTAGATTTTCCAATGAATTCTGGTGATTGAGATTGGGGGTGTTTTGGTTGTGGTTATTTTGGGGATTTGGCATTGGATTTTGATTATGCATTTTGCTTAAAAGGTTTGAACCAGGATTTAGTGGAGCACCGACTTTTGAGCTATTCTGAGTTTCGTTATTTATTTTATTATTTATGTTTTGATCATTTAATTTTAAGTTTTGAGTTTTGCTTTGGTCATGAACTCTAGTAATATTTTCGGTTAGAAATTTGAGATCAGCATTTAGATTGGAATCAAAATTTCTGTTCGAATTTCTATCTGTATTATTATGATAGAATTGGTTGAGACCCATAGATTGATACCAAGTCATCAAAGATTTTATAATTTTATTATAGTCGTAACTTGACATTAATCAAAAATTCAAATATAAAGATGTCGAAAGCTTGAATCAAAAACTAGTGTTCTAAACAAACTACAGTCAACAATCTAATACTATAAATACTTTATGGCAACTAAAAGAACTTATCAACCAAGCAAGATCGTTCGCAAAAGACGTCATGGCTTCCGTGCTAGAATGGCTACTGTTGGTGGTAGAAAAGTTATCAATAACAGAAGGGCTCAGGGGCGCAAATCTCTCAGCGCTTAATTTATTGTAGGAAAAATAAAGCTTAATTTATCCAGCTAGTATATTTTTTCGGTGACTCAACGATTGATAGCCTTATCTTCTTTATAAAATAATGTTTCCTATGGCTCTAAGGCGCCGTTTTCATGGTCCCCGAAACTCTCTATTGTCTTCAGGTGGTGTCAAATCTGCGCACAATCACGTTCTGGTGATTAATTGGTCATCTCTTACTAATACTAAAGACTTTCGCAGTATCTTCAAGTATGGCAATAAAAAAATAATGAGTTCTTTTATTGCGATATTTTCTCATAAGATTGCTGATGTTTTGGATCAAAATACTAATTGTGACTCAAGGCAATTAGCTCAAACTCAAATTTCTAATATTACTGTTGGAATTATCGCAAGCAAAAAAATTGGTAATGCTGTTGTTCGTAATAGAGCCAAAAGAAGGATAAGGGAAGCTTGGCGTTTTCTTGCAAAGCAACAGGGATTCTGCCATAAAAAAAAGAGGATTGATCAAACCCAAGGGATTCTAGAGAAAGCAGTGCAAAACTACAACGGTGACACTGAGGATATGATTTATCAACAAAAAAAATATGTTGATAATAGAGCTATATTGAATTCTGGTACGAAGCTTTCCCAAGATCTTGTTTCGATTAATCTTATCTTGATTGCGCGTCATCGAACTTCTACTATTAATTTTAGATCAATTATTGATGAAATGCGAATAATCACTGGGATCATAACAAAATTAGAGAAAAACAAAGCATAATAAAGATAAACCTGGCGCAATTAAGGGATAAGTTGCTGACATCCTCTCATCAAATTAAAGATTTAAAAAATATCCAAATAATAACTTGATTTTACATTAATAGTTCGTTATACTTCTATGCTAGAGTTATATAAAATTATTAATATTTCATAGTATATAAAATGTCTATAGGTCATATTTTAGGTTACACTGCTGAATTGATTACCAGATCTTCTTGTAGTAAAATCATTGATAATATTGCATTATGCAGTATGAGTGGGATAATTATGCACGATTTAGTTGTAGAGCCTTTAGTCAATTCGTTGATTGTAATTAATGTCTCGAGTATAATTTCAAGTCCACGATATTTCATCAATCGCTGCAAAGATCTATATAATACCGTTGCTCTGCGACCGAAGTCTTTCTGGCCTATTTTAAAACAGAACTTATCTCAGATTGATCGAGCAGAATTATGTACTAAGGTTTTTGGCAGTATTATTCTAGGTAAAATAGGAGAAAGGGTATTTGATAATGCGGTTTTTAGTATGTTTTTCAGTTTTATTGGGGCTGTGATTGGAGAAAAGGTATATAATATAGGGAAAAAACTCGATTGTAAAAGATATATTAATGAAGTATATCGCAAACTTAGCACAATTTCTTATGTAAAATTGCAATCGCGGTTTGTATCTGGTATGATTTTTTTGGATATTGCTGATAGACTTTTTGCTAAAAATATTCTAGCAACCACTGCTTTTGCTTTGTGTGGCATTTTGATTGGTAGTGAATTCTACCGCCTGACTCAAAAATATGAAAAACCTTACTCTGGGGAAAAAAGGGATCCAATATTGATTATAATGCAAAAAAAATTGAAGAGAAAAACTTTCTCTCTCCAAAACCATCAAATATATAAACGCAAATCTGAGAAAGCTGAGATTACTGTTGGGATAAATTGATCCAATCATGATTGCTAAAACTTATGGTTTGATTAATAGAAATAGCATACGCTTTTTTTTTATTATTAAATCTGGTTCTTGGTTGTATTTTGAGATATTTATCAATAGATAACTTGAATCATTGAAGAATATTGAGGATTTTTTAAGATATCGGCTAAATTCCTTGCAATTGCTTCGTTTTTTGCTATAATCACATCACTAAAAAATGAAATAGCAGGACTTGGATTCATTCTCGCATAGGTTTGCCCTTTGATTTTTGCCACAACGATGTAAGTTTTCATACAAAGTTGAGTGTAGGCTATATGAGATGTGCCAAATATAACTTCTGGATAATCTTTGAATAGAAAGTTTCCATCATCTTTTTTAAGATCAATCAAAACCCAGCCATCAGCTTCGTTAAAAATGAATGGGCTAGTTTTGCCTAATTTTTTGGCATGTTGGATATTGAAAAACGGATATGTGCTAACATGGGTTTGGTAATGATCCATAACGTCGGTCACTAGCTTTTGATATTGAAAATAGATTTGGTTGTTCGGCGAATACTTGGGAGTTTGAATATTTTTGGCTTGAATTGTAATAAAAATCAAAATGATTAATCCAATTATGTGTTGATTTATTAGTTTGATAGGATTGGAGGAATGGTATAGGATAATCGGGATAAAAATAGTCATGCCATAAACTAAAATCCAATCCATATTCATTCTGCTGCCGCCATCTTTAATCAGCGAGATGAGGCATATAGCTAAGATTGAGGTTATAAGAATTGCAAGTTGCCAGTATTTTTGTTTTTTATTCTGTAGTACTAGCCAAAATAAGGTCAATAGGCATGCGATGTGTGGTAAAACTTTCACTATTTTTTTGACTGAAACACTATGGCTTTTAGGTAAAGAAAACGAACAGGCCCAATACCCATCGCCCCAAAGGTAAAGAAAAAATACAACTAATCCAATTGCGATTGACAACGCTATACCCAATGATATCCAATATTTACGATCAAAAAAGATTGCTAGGACGGCTGTTGTGCCAACCAACAGTATTACAGTTTGTTTAAAGCCGGTGCCAATTCCTATGATGCAACCTATATAAATGTAGTGCCGCAAAGTTTTATGATCAAGCAGGCAAAGAGAGGCGAGGAGAACGCTGCAAAAAAGCAAAAACATCTCCATTCTTGCAAGATCGAGCCATTTATGGAATAAAACAACAAGAAAAAACATTAAAATACTGATTATACTTGTCATTCTGCTATTATATTCTCTGATCCATAGGCGCCACAAGGTTATGCATATGCCAACTAATGGTAGGGTAATATAGAAAAAACGCAGCAGTGGTAATGTTGTTTCAAAACCGAAAAATTCCATCGCTTTTGACCAAATCCAGCCAGAGAGATAGAAGAGCCCTGGGTATATAGTGATTTGAGTATCTGTTGTTGCTTGAGTATTATAGAGATTATGCAGATCAGAGACGATTATGCTCATCGTTGTTCCTTCTTGCCATTCTAAAAAACCAGAAAAAGTTAGGCGTTGAAATAAAAGTTTGGCAACATTAGCATCGAAGATTAATAGAATAGCGAACAGAAAGTAGAAATAATAGCTATGTTTATAAGCCATAAAATTTGAGGTAAAGCTTGGTTTTGTTGTTTATATCAATTCTTGAATATAAAGCGTAACAGCATAATATAATAATATTTTTATATTATGGATAATTAGATTGGCGACTCTAAATTCAACTTGTTATACTACTATATACATATAAAAGCAAAGTCAAGCTAATAATCTGGCTTTGTTAAGAACAAAAATTTAGTAGAAATTTAGTAGCATCATTGAGATATGATACTGTATTATTATAGCATTTGGTTAATTTTTTCTATTATCTCCTGTTGAAAACGTAAAATAAATTTTAACTTAATCGAGTGACTATATGCACGGTCGTGGTCATTTTTTTCTAGATTCTCACCGATAGCATGAATCATTTCATGGGCAAGGTATTGAAATTCTTCAATTAATTTTTGGCATTCAAAAATTGAGTTAGCATTTTCGAGTTTTTCACGCCACATAAATGCTTCCAGGAATAGGACATTATTTGAGTGGCTATGGTTGTGGTCGCTTGCAACTTCGTCCATGTCATAACCATGTTGAGTCAAGATATAGTGAGCTCTTTCTGCAGGGGAGGAAAGAACAGCAAAAGCTTTGTTGTATAATGCACTGTTTTCAGTTGCTATTTGTTTTTCTATTGCAGTTGATTTGACGAATCTATCTGGATGTAGAAGATTGAGGTATTCAGTTAGTTTTTTTTCTAGTTCTGCGTTTGCTATTCTGAACACTTCTTTCATTCCAAACCAAGCAAAATAATCATTGGGCATCACATGGGCTATCGGTAGCACCTTCTGGCAGTTGTGACAAAACAACGCTGGAAGAGTCTTGCTGTTGCAATGAGGGCAGAGGGTATTTTTATTATTATTGCCGTTGTTATGATCTCCATTATCTGTAGTTTTTACTTCAGTCATGAAAGCTGTTTATAAAAAAATTTTGTTATAATAAACATTTATATAAATTTTTATTTATATAAGCAACAGTCTTGATAGAATTTTGTGATAAAAATGTAATATAACCTAACCTTATCCTAAAAGGTTATTATTGCTTTCATCGCTATTTATTAAATTTTTTAGAAGAAAATTAATATCCTGTTGAATTAAGCTTTCAACAAATTCTGGTAATCCTGTTCTTCGTTCTTTTTTGAGACGCTCAGCTCTCAGAATCGAATGTAATTTATCTAAGCTATCTTCGAGGCATCTGTTGATGATCACGTAATCATATTCATGCCAGTGACACAGTTCCCAGTTTGCCTCTTCGAGACGCCTATGCATCACTTCTTTACTATCCTGGTTGCGGCCGCTCAGTCTTTTAAACAACTCTTCTTTACAAGGAGGTAGAATAAAAACACTGACCATATCCTGTCTGGCTCTTGATAAAATCTGGCGATGTCCTTGCCAATCGATTTCAAACAATACATCTTCGCCGGCGGCTAAAAGAGTGCTAACCGATTGTTTTGGGGTTCCATAGAGATGGCCAAAAAGCTCGACATATTCGAGGAAATCATTGTTTTCTATCATTTCTTTAAATCTATCAACACCGACAAAATGGTAATGGATTCCCTCAACTTCATTGCTTCTTTTGGGGCGAGTTGTATAGGAAACCGAATGATGGATATGTTCGTCTGACTCAAGCAACATTCTCGCTAAAGTTGTTTTTCCAACACCAGAAGGGGCTGATATGACCATTATTAACCCGTGTCTTTTGATATTGTGATCAATCATTTATCCCATAAAATTTGTGCGTTATTTCAACCATAGATTGTGCCAAATATCGCCCGATATCGATATCATATAATCTTGAATATTCTTGCAGACCAGTTGGTGAAGTAGTGTTTATCTCTATCACATATCCGTCTATCATGTCAATAGCTGCAAATATTATCTTGAGTTGCTGTAGCTTTTTTGCAACATCTTCTGCTATTTTTGCTTCGTTTTCAGTAATGCCGATTCTCAGTGCAGTGGCGCCTTGGCATAAGTTACTCAAAAATCCACCAGTTTTTGGTTTTCTTTTAATGCTGCCAAGAATTTCTCCATTAAAAACAAAAATACGTTTGTCGCCATTGGTAACTTCGGCTAAATATTTTTGAGCTATTATTGGATTGTGGTTCTGATTTTTTAGATATTTTATTACTTCTTGGTATGATAGCACTTTGTCAGTATGAAAAACCCCTGAGCCACCACAAGCAAACAGTGGCTTAAGAACTATTCCCTGATGTTTTTTGCTAAAATCTACAATAGATTTGACATTCGCTGTTATTAAAGTTTCAGGGCAGTTTTTGGGACATAAAGTTAGAGGAAGGATTTTTTCGCAATGATTTCGCAAACTGGTTGGATCATTTAAAATTAAAGTTTGGTTTGCTATCTTTTCTAGCAACATTGTCGCTGTTATATAAGCCATATCAACCGGAGGATCATTCCTTATTAAAACCAAAAAAACCTCAGCTAGGTTGAGTCGTTTGTTGTTTTCAATTGGTTTGCAATTAAATCCACTATCGTTACTTTCGAGCAAGACGATTTGGCCATCAGCATATATTTGTTCATCTTCCAAAATCAAATCTTTTTGCCTATACCAAAAAATTTCGAATCCCAACTTCGCAAGATTATAGGCAATTAAAAGAGTGGTGTCACGCAATGGATTCAGGCTAGAATAGTCATCAGCCTGAATCGCAACAATTTGTTTTTTGTTTTGAGTTAATTTTTTCTTGGTAGCAAAAGTCATGTTAAAAATATGATTATATGTTAGTACGTAGTGCTATGGTAGCACGTGGCACTTTTGCCATAAGCTTCCAAAACACCATCGGCTATATACTGAATTTGATATGTGGTTGCAACTAATCCACAATCATCGCTGTGGCAAATCACTGCAAAATTACCAGTATGATCATCAATTCTAAAATTT
>CALKVD010000087.1 GCA_937996615.1 uncultured Rickettsiales bacterium
ATCTACACAGGCGAAGACACTCTTTCCCTACACGACGCTCTTCCGATCTCTTCTTTAGGCGAATCTGTAACTGAAGCTATTGTTAGCAAGTGGCGTTGCCAGCCTGGAGACTTTGTTGAGACAGGCCAAATATTACTCGAACTTGAAACAGATAAGGTCAATCTTGAAGTTACCGCTGAACATAATGGAGTCATCGAAAATATTATTGTAAATGATGGCGCTAATGTTGAAGTTGGTGCTGTTTTGGGTATAATCAATACGGAAGCAAAGCAGGGTCAAAAAGCATCAGAAGGTAAACCGGTCTCTGAGTCAGATACCGTATCACAGCCTCTGATTGCAATTCAATCTCCAGCTGCAGCTAAAATTTTGCGAGAAATTGATGCTGAAAATGTGAGTGTTATTCATGGATCGGGTAAAGACGGGAGGATTACCAAAAAAGATGCCTTAATGGTAGGAGGAGAGTCTATTGTTGGTCAAATTGGAAATAATCAAGTATTGAATCAAGCTACAACTGAAACCCAAAAGACCAACCCTAAAAACTTAGTGGCAGCTAATGATCTAGATAAATCAAGCATTGTCCCTAACAACGAAGGTGACCGAATTGGTGATAGCGAGCGACGTGTTCCGATGACTAAATTACGGCAAACAATTGCAAGAAGATTAAAAGAAGCTCAAAATACTGCGGCTCTTTTGACGACGTTTAACGAAGTTGATATGTCAGTAATAATAAAATTGCGACAAGAATATCAAGAAAAGTTCCAAAAGCGCCATGGCACCAAGCTTGGATTTATGTCATTTTTCGTCAGAGCTGCTACAAAAGCATTAGCAGAATTGCCAATTATAAATGCAACTGTAGATGGAAATGATATAGTATATAAAGACGAATACCATATCGGAGTTGCAGTAGGAACAGAAAAAGGGTTAGTGGTTCCAGTATTAAAAAATGCTGATCAGATGTCGTTGGCTGAGATTGAAAGCGAAATTAGCAAACTTGCAACTAAGGCGCGTGAAGGAAAACTTGCTATGAGTGATTTAAATGGTGGTACTTTCAGCATAACCAATGGTGGAATTTATGGCTCAATGTTGTCAACTCCGATAGTTAATCCTCCCCAATCTGCAATTCTTGCAATGCATAACATCACCCCGCGTCCTATTGTTATTGGAAATGATATTGTGGCTAGGCCAATGATGTATATTGCATTATCCTATGATCATCGTATAATTGACGGAAAGGAAGCGGTTCAGTTTTTAGTTCGTATCAAAGAATATATTGAAAATCCCGAGCGACTATTGCTTGACGTTTGATAATTTTAAGGTAGACAAAAAAGACTAAAAAACTGTCCTCTTTTTCCATAATTTGATTTTAATTTCGATATATAAATTCTATTAGGCTAATTCTATATTATGAATCCTGAGATTGTACGAATGCGTAAACGCATACCAATGGTTGCTGTTTTGTTGTCATTAATGTTCTCGTTGTTTTTGTTATTATCCTCTTCATCGATTTATATCGAATCGTGGTGGAATGTAATTGCTTCAGGATTGTTGCTTTGGATTTTGGCAATAATTGTCACAATCCCCTTTATTTATTTTATATGCTATATATTTTGGCGTTGTCCTTCTTGCCATCAAAGTTGGGTTTGGACTCTGGTTAACACCGACATATTAACTAGGAAGTATTATAAATTTTCTGCTGCAAATTCTGATTGGCTCATTTTCAGTTTTCTAAGGTGTATTGATGATTATAGTTGTTATGAATGTGATTTTAAAAAAAAGCAAAAAAGTTTTTGGTATAAAATAGATAGAATCCGTTTGCCATTTTTTAACTAACTAAATGTTTTCACTAGATAAAACCAAATTTTTGTTGCTATAATTAAAACTATCACGAACTATAATTTTGATATATATCAAAATTCAAAATAATAAAAAATGAGGGCATATGACAAATTCGTATGATGTAGTAGTAATAGGTGCTGGACCTGGGGGATATGTTGCTGCAATTAAATCTGCTCAATTGGGGCACAAAGTTGCTTGCATAGATAAAAGAGCAAGACCCGGGGGAACCTGTTTGAACGTTGGTTGTATACCATCCAAAGCTTTGCTTAACTCAACTCATAAATACTACGACGCAACTCATGATTTTTCAAAGCACGGAATTGAATTCGATAAAATCAGTTTTTCTCTTTCTCAAATGATGCAACGCAAAGAAACAGTAGTGAACGACTTGGGTCGTGGTATACTTGGATTATTTCGTAAAAATAGCGTTGACTATATATGTGGCGAAGCTTCAGTTTTGCAATCAAAAGGCGAAAGTCACCAAATCAAAGTTATGAAAAATAATGAGGAATTATTGATCACTGCAACTAATATAATAATTGCAACAGGTTCACAAGCGATAGATTTGCCTAATATTCCTGCAAACGGTCAGCAAATTGTTTTGTCTGATGATGCGATTAGTTTTAGCGAAGTTCCAAATAAAATGTTGATTGTTGGTGGTGGGGTGATAGGACTTGAAATAGGGTCAATTTGGTCAAGGCTTGGATCTGCTGTTACGGTTATTGAAAGTAACCAGTCTATTCTCAAAGGTGTTGATCAAGATATGGCCCTTGAAATGCAAAAAATTTTAGAGCAACAAGGATTAAAATTTATTTTTAATGCAAAAGTTCAAGCATGTGAGATATTCTCTGTTGCAAACGAATCAAAAGTCAAGGTGCGTTATATTAACGGTGCAAATGGTGAAGAAAATATTATAGATGATATAAATAAGGTTTTGATTGCAGTTGGGCGCAAGCCATATACTAAAGGCTTAGGACTAGAAGAAATAGGAGTTGTTGTTAACCAGCGCGGCCAAATTATGGTTGACCAAAATCTCCAAACAAAAGTACCAGGTATTTATGCGATTGGTGATTTGGTTGATGGTCCAATGTTGGCACATAAAGCTTCAGAGGAAGCGATTTTTGTTGCAGAGGTGATCTCTGGGCAAAAGCCACATATCAACTATCAGGCTATTCCTTCGATAGTCTATACTCATCCTGAGTTTGCATTTGTTGGCAAAGGAGAAAAAGAACTGATCGAAAAGGGCCAAGAATATAAAATCGGTAAATTTCCACTAATGGCTAATAGCCGTTCAAAAGCGACCGGCGAAATCTCTGGTTGTGTTAAGCTGATTGCATGTGCCAAAACTGATGAGATTTTGGGTGCTAGTATAATCGCTCCGTGTGCCGGTGAAATTATTGGCGAAATTGTAGTTGGAATGGAATTTAAAGCTGCTTCTGAAGATATAGCGCGAATTCCACATGGTCATCCAAATATAAATGAGGCGATACAAGAAGCTGCTATGAGTATATTTTCTAAGCCAATACATTTTTAGTTTTTGAGGTTGAATCTATTGATATTACTAGAGAAATCCGATCAAAGTTACTGCAATTTTGTGGCAACTGTTTGGCAATTTATACTCTTATAGATTACTTAATGTTGCATTTTAGTCATTATCATGTATTAATTACCTGGTTCTTTATTGTACCCAATTGCTAGATTTATATGAATATAAAAAATAAAATAACAGAATTAGTTGAAATGCGGCCCAGCACCCAATTACTTGGAATTATACTGGTGATAATACATGCATTTTCAATGTCTATTTTATATGCTGTTGGTAAAAACCTGACTAAAGCAGTTTCTCCAGAGCAAGTTTCATTTTTGTATAAAACTAGTGTTTTTCTCATAACTTTTCCTTGGTGTTTGAAAAATGGTATATCGGGACTTTTATATACAACAAAAATACATCTCCATATAGCAAGGGCGATCTTTAGTTTGACAGGAACAGTTTGCTTCTATCATGGTATCGCTTCTATTAAAATTATTGATGCTGCTGCTGTTACCTATCTAGAAAATATCCTGGTATTAATAGTAGGTATACTGATTTTCAAAGAAAAAACCACGTCTGCTAAAATAGTTGCTGGAATTTTTGGGGTGTTAGGAACTATTTTGGTAATGAAGCCGGGGTTTGAATTCAATCATGGTTATTTTTATCTCTTTGGAGCATTAATTTTTTGGTTGCTTAATAACATCACAATCAAAGTTTTAGGCCGGACCGAAAGAAGTAAAACCCAGCTGTTCTATTCATCAATGTTTGGTTCACTTTTTTCTCTTCCTTTGATTTGGGGGCGTAGTTGGGAAGGTTTTATGTTTGAACATATGGAGTATGTAGTAATTATGGCTATTTTTCATGCGTTGCATACAGTTTGTATATTCCGTGCACTGAAACTGGGTGATATTTCTACTGTGATGCCTTTCGATTATACTAGGTTAATATTTACTGGAGTAATAGGGTATATCGTCTTTAACGAAGTCCCTGGCGTTACTTCATTTATCGGCTATTGTTTAATCATTTTTGGTGGAATCTATTTGATTGTTGAAGAAGGTAAAAAATATGGTTGGGCAAAGAAAAAAAATTCATAGAATTCTAGTATTCTAGAAAAATTTACCATATGACAAATTATATGTTGCCTTTTTATAATTTGTCATTATAACTGTAGAGGTATGTATTTTTGCATTACAGAATTCTTCAATCAAAAAAGAATCTGTACAAAACGCGGGTGTAGCTCAGTGGTAGAGCACGACCTTGCCAAGGTCGGTGTCGAGGGTTCGATCCCCTTCACCCGCTCCAAAGCTTCTATTGGGGGACATAGCTCAGTTGGTAGAGCATCTGCTTTGCAAGCAGAGGGTCATCGGTTCGAATCCGTTTGTCTCCACCATTTTCGATCAAGCAACTTAATTATTTATAGTTGATATAGTAAAGCCTTAGTAGCTCGGTTGTGAAATTAATCCCTAGCTACATCAATCCTTAATTCGCGTTATTAGATTTAATTCACTGTAAAACTACTTTTAAGCTGTTTTATATTAAATTAGTTTAGGAGCATCTTATTTTGCAACTTTATCTTTGTAACTTTTTGCGTCCAAGCAGCAGTTTTGATCATTTTGCTACAAGTAATTCAAATAGCAAATTCAGATAATAACCCTAATAACCGCGATATTTTGATTTGGTATCTAATATAATATCGAATCTGTAGACATCTTCATTTTTTGTTGATTTGCTTTCATTGCCCGAACTTTCCTCTAAAGAAGCAATTAACAGATACGATTTACCTGGATTTAAATTTTTAGTTTGATAGGATTTTTGTTTTTTGCTTTTATTACCCGGACTTTTTTGCGGGAAGTACATAGTGGTTTCAAAGCTTGGTACTTGACGATGATGGATGGAAAAAAATATTTTTGGTTCGCTGTTATTTAAACCTCCAGGGATTACAGTATAAAAATGGTAATAGCCTAAATTATCTGTTGTTACAGATCCTGATCCACTAAAATTGGGGTCAGCTTTTTCATTTTCGCTGATTGCTTGTTTAGCATCTACTGCGGCAAAGCTATTCGTGTTTGAATATAGATCAAGATCAGTCAAGACATTGGATTTGCTAGGTAGATTATATCTCAAGTGGCCTCTGGAATCTGCCTGCCATATTTCAACTGTAGCTTGGGTTAATGGGACGCAATTACTATCTAAAACTCTGCCATAAACATGGATAAATTTTCCTTCTGCAAATAAAGCTGATCCTACTCTTTTGCGGAGCATATTGGTTTTATATATCGGTGGTTTGCTGTTTAAATTCCATACTACGGGAGTAAGTGGGCATTGAAACTGGAGTATTGTATCGGTTTCAGTTGTTGCATTTCCGTCAGATTTTAAGATACCTAAAGAGAAAAAGTCAGTAGAAAATAGAGCTATGATACAAACAATTTTGAATAAGCTTAGAAATTGAGTCATCAAACTTAGTTTGGTTCAAGATTTTATTATATATACTATCAAAAATTACTTATTGAATATCAATGTGTCAATAGATCTCGTCGTAAATATACAATTATTTCGACGATTAGATATATAATAAGTTCTTAATTTTTATGTTCTATCGGTTGAGTTGAGGTGATAATTTGTTGTATTATGATCTTGGTTACTATATATTAACCAAAAGTTATCAAAAATAAAAATTTATAGATCGGAAGAGCG
>CALKVD010000088.1 GCA_937996615.1 uncultured Rickettsiales bacterium
AGACGTGTGCTCTTCCGATCTAAAATTATGGTATCACTCTCCTTGATTTAATCTCTGAAGGAAATATCGGCTTGATGCATGCAGTCAAACGATTTCGCCATGATATGGGTTGCAGATTAGCGACATACGCGATGTGGTGGATCAGAGCTGCTATGCAGGATTTTATTTTAAAATCCTGGTCGCTATTAAAAATCCCGCTAAATTCAGAATTGAAAAAAAAATTATTTTACAGTTTGAATAAAGAGAGAAATCGGATTAAAAATCTTGAACTTGCTATGATTTCAAACGACTCCGAATCCGGCAATCGTAAAGCAGTTGCTGATAGCAAAAATCGAGAATCGCTCGCTAATCTCGCTAATGATTTTGATATTGCTCAAATTTCAGAACCAAAAATTGCAAAGACAGGAGGGTCAAATGATCAAAATTCGATTGCGACCAACTATAATGCTAATATGTTGCCAAATAAAATAGCCGATCTAAATTTTCCATTAATTCAACCAGTTAAAAATTCTGGCAATAGACAAAATAAATCTGATTCATTGTCAATTGATACATTGAAAAATAGCAGATATTTATTAGCTATGGACCATGTTATCCATAGTAGCGAAGATTCTAAAACCTTTGGCGAAACTGTTCAAGATGAAAATGCAACAAATCAAGAAAATGTTGTAATAGAAGATCAAGAAATGGAGAGAAGAAAAATAATTTTAGCAAAAGCTATTCAAACTCTCAATCCAAGAGAAAAAGAAGTGATTGTAGAACGGAGACTCGCCGCAAACCCAGTCACATTGACAAAACTAGCGGAACGATATGGTATTTCAACCGAAAGAGTTCGTCAAATAGAAGCAAAAGCTATGCATAAGCTAAGTCAAACCGCGACTGCTTTTGCCGATACTAAATTGTGATTTGATAGAGCAAAATAAATCAAGAAGTATGTGTTAAAAACTATAGTCAATTAAGTTGAAGTACCCCGTTATAAAAGAGAAATTTGTAGCATAATTAATATTACCATCCTGTTGAATTTTATTTGTAATCCATCGCTTCATATTAGTCCAGAATTTTTCTATCGGATTAGGGTCTTGCGAAATGGGGGCCAAGAAGATTATTTTACAACCAACAGATTATATCAAATCCTTTGTATTTTGAATTTGCTTTAGATTTAAAGTAAATTAATTTGCACTTTACTGGTAGCTTTTGATTTTTTTAGAGTCAAATAATAATCCTATCAGACTACCCTGCCCTATTTTTTGCTTTTTAAATCCTCAAGTTCGCCCATCAAATATTTGATTTCAACTAACCAAGCAATACAAATAATTTCTTGCATGATAATATCGATTTTACTTTGCAATAAATCAGTTTGAGCTTCGAGCAAATCTTTGATTGATTTAGCTCCCATTGCAAATTCAGTTTTAGCAGTTGCAACAACTAATTCGCGAGCTTTGATTGCTTTTTTATGAGCTTTTATGGCGATCAGAGATGATTTATAAGAGTGCCAAGCAGCACTAGTTTTAGAGAGAGAATCCTCAACAACATCATTTAATCTAAATTCTTGGGCTTGAGTTTGGATTTTGCTTTCACGTACTTCAGCATATTCGAGGCTTTGTTGAAAAATAGGTACAGTAATTGATATTCCAACGGTTTTACCTCCATAATATGGTTGACCATTTTTACTACCTGTAGCTGTACTAGAATTAGTGGTACTAGCAAAAGCTGATATTTTAGGCGAAAAAGAAGAAAGTGCAGCATTTTTCATATTCTGAAGCTGGGCAACTTTTGCTTTATTGGACAAAATAAGATAATTCTGTTGCAAAACTTTATTTTTTATTAAATCTAAATCATTTGGTATTGTGATACTACTATGTTGAATTGGGATCAATTTTGCTTCTGGTTTTTGACCAACAAGATAGGTAAACATTTTTTCTGCATTATATAATTCTGCTTCAACATTATTTGCTTCTGCTTCTGCCTTTGCCAATTGAGCTTCTACTTCAGCAACTTCACTTGCTTTGACAGATCCCACTTTATTTTTGACATAAACAATTTCAGCAGTGTTCTGTAGTAATTTGATTTTTTCATTTGTGAGATTATTTTTTTGTTTAATCAAGTGATAATTTTTAGTAACTTCATAAATATATGTAGTATTAATATCAAATGTAGAACACCTCTCATTAAATTCATTATCATCATTTACATTAATGGC
>CALKVD010000089.1 GCA_937996615.1 uncultured Rickettsiales bacterium
CAATGTATTCAGAAAGAAGCTTGGTTTCTAATGTCCCCCCCGATTTAGAGATTTCACAAATAGCTATTTCTTCAATAGATGCAACTGATGAAATAATCGAATGGAGACGTCCATACGTAGCATCCCCATCAATCGTTTCGAAGAAATGAAGCTCAGCATATCACTTCCGCTTTCGACCTAAGAATTTCATGATAGCCTTTGCGCCAAGAGAGGATCATCCTATACCGATAATAATTAAATGATTAATTTTTTGATAGAGAGGTGCAAGTTTGGTCTCAATTTCTCAAATTTTCTCAGATCCAAGAATCGGCAATACAAGAGATGCCTCGTTGGACATGATATCTTGATTCTGGATAACGCTTACAAGATGTTCAATACTCGACTCAAAATTCTTATCTACAAGATGTTTCATAGGAACTTGAGCTTAAACAAGAGATTGAATACAAGCAAGAATTTTTGGACGCATATCGTCTCTCTTGAGTGCATAATGAATCGACGCAGCGATATAATCAGATTTATCACCAACAAAGAATACCGAATCTCCCTTTTCTAGCTGGCATAATCGCAACAACTCCTGATGCTTTTCTTCGCTCAAAAATTTAGCTATTGGTCCCTTAGCATTTCCGTTTTCATCGAAAGAAATATAAGCCAAACCTTTTGCTCCCAGTTCTTTTGTTGCAAATTCAATCATATTATCAAAAAAGCTGCGAGGCTTTGCTTCGGTTTTCGGCGCTGGAATAGCCCTAACGACAGAACCGTCTTTAATAGCTTTAACAAAAATTGAAAACTCCGAATCGGCAAATATCTTTGTCACATCACAAATTTTTAGAGGATTACGCAAATCTGGTTTGTCAGAACCGTACCACAGCATCGAATCAGCATAAGTTATTCGCTCAAAAGGCGCACTACTAACCTCTGCGTCTGAAAATTGTTTAAATACCCCATACATAACCGGCTCAATGAATTTAAATACATCCTCCTGAGTCACAAAAGACATTTCAACATCAAGCTGGTAGAATTCGCCAGGAGCTCTGTCAGCCCGCGCGTCTTCATCCCTGAAACATGGAGCTATTTGAAAATAGCGGTCAAATCCAGAAACCATTAGCAATTGTTTGAATTGTTGGGGAGCTTGGGGTAATGCATAGAATTTACCTGGGTGAAGCCTGCTTGGAACTAAAAAATCTCTAGCTCCTTCTGGGGAACTGGCAGTTAGAATTGGGGTTTGGAATTCAAAAAACCCCAATGCTTGCATCGAATTTCTGATATAGTTTATTACCGCCATTCGAAGCATTATATTACTATGTAGCTTTTGTCTTCTTAAATCCAAGAATCTATATTCCAGACACCTTTCTTCAGAAGACGCTTCTTCAGTATTAACTTGGAATGGCAAGGCTTCTGCAATTGATTCAACTACACAATCAGTGATTAGAACTTCAATCTCACCTGTTGGAATTTTATTATTAAAATTATCTTCATTTCTTAATTTTACAACTCCCGATATAAGTAAAACACTTTCGTTACTTATTGATATTATTTGATTGTAGGTCTGTTCAGAAATTGTACCGTTGTTCATATCATCTTTAGATACGACTAATTGAGTAATGCCATAATGGTCACGAAGATCGATAAAAAATACCCCTCCATGGTCACGTTTTTGGTGAACCCAGCCACCTATTTTTACCTTCTCGCCAACATTGCGGCTCGACAATTCACCGCATGTATGGGTTCGGAGCGATGTTTTTATCACATTATTGTTAGTGGTTGATTCTTTTGTTTTGATATTCATGATTAAATTTCAAACTAATAAATGATATTTTCTGTTTGGATACTTAGCAAATCTTTGACACAAACTCTATAGCATAATCCAAAAGGTTTTTGAAGTACTTAGTTTAAATATTTATCAACATTGTTAGCTAATATAAATAATAAATATATTTATATATTTTAGATTTTTTATTTATTATAGTTTCAACATTCTGTATTTTATGTTGAAACCATAGCTCTA
>CALKVD010000090.1 GCA_937996615.1 uncultured Rickettsiales bacterium
ACCTTAATTTATGCTATCAAAACTATATTTTTTTATAATTCAAAACAAATAACATGGCAAAAGAAGATTTACTAGAATTTAAAGGCAAAATATTAGAACTGTTACCAAACGCTACTTTTAGAGTTTTATTAGAAAATAAACATCAAATTATTGCCTATACTTCAGGTAAAATGAGAAAAAATAGAATTAGAGTATTGGTTGGAGATGAAGTAACTGTTGAAGTCACTCCATATGACCTAAACAAAGGGCGAGTTACCCATAGATTTAAGACCTCAGCTCCTAGATCTGATGCAAACTCTGAGGAAACCCAGATCAGCAAATAAATCAGCAGGATTTCTTTAGCTCTATTAAGTTAATTTTTTTTATTTGTGATTTGAAGAAAAAGTTAGCCACCATTTTTAGTCTAATTGTCGGATCAGAATTACAATCTCAATAATGAGAAAAATAATTTCAAGATGATTTATAAATTTACTATATTAACTAATATGGTAGATTTATCATATAGCTTGACCTAAGGGGTAAGATTTTCCAAAATAAATTTATTATAATCCATTTCAACTGTAATACTTGCTAATTAATTGAATATAACTATATGATATCATCACCAAAATTAATTCTAGCATCTGCTTCAAATGCTAGAACAATGTTACTAAATCGGATAGGATATCAACCATCAGAAATTGTTCCAGCAGATCTCGATGAAACAGAAAAACCAGGTGAATTGCCCCATCATTTAGCAAAGAGATTAGCAAAAGAAAAAGCAGAAAAAATTGCGGCCTCATTTCCGAACGATATAGTTATTGCTGCCGATACCGTTGCTGCTGCTGGTAGATTAATTTTACCCAAAGCATTAAGTGAAGATGATGCTGCTTTTTGTTTAGGCAAACTATCTGGGAGAAGGCATAAAGTCTTTACTGGAATCTGTACAATATATAATTCACGTATTTTGGTTAGACTAGGTGCTACTACTGTTAAGTTCAAACGTTTATCAAAAATTGAAAAAGAATTATATATAGCATCCAAGCAATGGCAAAACAAAGCTGGGGGATATGCAATCCAAGGACTTGCTGCAGCTTTTGTTGAATGGATCAGCGGTTCTGATATAAGTAACGTCACCGGCTTGTCGGTCTATGATACATATATTATGCTTAGTACGCTTGGATTGCAGCCGAACCTAGATTTACTAACCAAAGAAAATAATTAGTATGATTAATTTTATTCGTTGAGTAGCGAATAAATTTTATTCTTGTTGGCGGCTAAATTCGTTAAAAATCTAGTTTTATATAGTAAAATATTGAATTAATATTATAATATGTTCTTAGAATTGCTTATCGGTCCTTAAATCACCCCACAAATGTTCTTTTTTTATCCATATATTATTAATATCTGAGGCTGAGACTTTGCACCAAGCATTAATACATTTTTTAGGAACAACTATTGCACCTATTTCTAGGATTGCAGTTATTTTTGATTTCTCATCTGGCAATCTAAATGCAGGAATTGAAGGTTTAGCATAGGGTCCAAAATCGGCAATTTTAGAGTTATTTTGGCTAAATTTATTAGATTCATTGTTATTTTTTTGGCGATTATCACTTAACGATTTGTTGATTATGATTATGTATGGTTTAGAAGATAAGAGATTCTCGTGTACCCATCCTTGATTACTTTCAGAATCGCTTATTAAACGCCAGTTATCAAATTCATCGATAATTTCTACCGGGTAAGTTCTGCAACGGTAGATATGTTTAATATAGTACTGGCTTCCAGGGCCGACCCTGACGTTAACTTCGTTTGCTTTGAGACTAGCAAATCTTGGTAGAGGCAACCCAGTGATTTTCCCTTGTTGTTGCAGATTTTTTACAGGGTTTGGAATAGTTAAATCTGGAGCTGGGGCATCGTCTGCTTTCGTTACAGAAGATTTATGAGGTCTTTTTTGGGGTGATGGAGGGGTTGTAATTTTTTCTTTGTTTATATCGGTATTTTTATTGTTATTCTGTTTATTTCTTTGTTTTATGTTATTATATTCATCTTTGACTCTTTTGTTATTAGATTCTGATTTTGCATTTCTATCATCAGTATTTACCATGTCCCAAATGCTGATGCTATAGTCACTAGCCTCAATTTCAGATGCTAAAATTTGATTTGGACAAAAAAAACAATTCGTGCTGAAAGTTGTGGATAGCAGATAGAATAGCATTTTAGCTAATTGGGCATTTTTAATTTTACGCATTAAATTTTATCAGAAAGGTTGTTATGTATGTAAAATATCATGACTGAGTTTAACGATATCGTTTTATTTAGTCGATTAATTTTTGAAGATGCTTTTTTCAGGCAACGAGGCAATTATATATTAGGAAAGAAATGCCAGGAAGTAGTTTGTAAAAAAAAATAATAAGAAATATATAATTTTTTATTTGACTTAATATTGAGATTATGTTGTAACAAATGAATAATATTTTGATTATTTTAAGTTGCATATATTAAAATGCCTATTTCTCCCCATATTGGGATATATAAACCCCAGATAACTTCGGTGATGTCGCTGATGCATCGAGTAACTGGTATTGTGCTATACTTTGGATTGCTATTGCTACTTTGGAGCTTTATCCTGTTTGTTGCGGGTTTTGATCTTATTGGGGATCTCTGGCTCAGTGTTGCTACCTCGTTTGTTTTTCCAATACTATCTTTTATTTGGTTCTATACGTTATTTTTCCATCTTTGTGCCGGGATCAGATATTTATTCTGGGGATTGGGGATTGGTTTTGACTTAAAAGTTGTTTCTTGTTCAGCTTATCTAATAATTATCACTTCCTTGATCGCAAGTGGGGTTGTTACATTTATTATCACTAGTGCAGGTATATCATGAAATATAGTACAGTATATAAGTTACAAAGATTTTCTGCTACTCTCTTACTACCATTGATGGCATGGTTTGTTTATGTTATTGTTGATGTCTTTCGGGATAATTCCTTGATGTTTTTAGTTGGACTCAAGGGCTGGAAAACGCTCTGGTTGATGCAATTAAATTCTGCTCTAAAAGCTTCAATAGCCATCTGTTTTGTGACTCTTTTTTTAATCCATGGCCAAATTGGTATTAAATCGGTTGTAGACGACTATATCAAATGTCCAGTTGCCAAAAAATTAATATGCTTGGTTTTATATAGCATAACTTTTTTCAGTATAGTTGCATTTATGATGACGCTGTTTTTTGGAATATTTAAATGATAGCAAAAGATAGATAAGGCGAATGGCCGATTTGTTTATAAAAAATTAATATGCAAAATAAATATTAAAAAATGAAAAAAATTATAAAAGACACCTTCCGGGAAAAAATTATTTCATTAAAGTATAATCAAGACTCATCAAGATAACCACAATATATTATTTATCATAATGCATAACTATAAAACATCTGACCATTTTTATGATGTAGTGATCGTTGGAGGAGGTGGAGCTGGACTTAGGGCCGCTCTTGGTATGGCAGAAAAAGGTGTTTCTACAGCTTGTATCACTAAAGTATTCCCAACTAGAAGCCACACTGTCGCCGCTCAAGGAGGAATTAGTGCTGCTTTGGGGAATATGGGTGAAGATCATTGGCAATGGCATATGTATGACACAGTTAAAGGCTCTGACTGGCTCGGCGACCAAGATGCAATCGAATATATGTGTAGCAATGCCGCCAAAGCAGTTATAGAACTAGAGCATTATGGAGTACCGTTTTCGCGCAATAAATCGGGAAAAATATATCAACGCCCTTTTGGTGGTATGACAACGGATTTTGGTGATGGCCCCCCGGCGCAAAGAACTTGTGCTGCCGCTGATCGAACTGGGCATGCAATTCTCCATACTCTGTACCAGCAATGTCTCAAGATGAATGTCAAATTCTTTATCGAATATTTTGCCCTTGATTTGATCATGGATCCTCAAAGTAATACTTGCCGTGGTGTTACTGCCTATTCTTTGAATGATGGTGAAATATGTCGTTTTGGATCCCAGATCGTAGTTCTTGCTACTGGTGGCTATGGTCGCTCATATTTAAACGCAACTTCAGCCCATACCTGTACTGGCGATGGTGGCGGAATGGCTCTAAGAGCTGGGCTGCAAGTTCAAGATATGGAATTCGTCCAATTCCATCCAACCGGAATTTATGGTGCAGGATGTTTGATCACTGAAGGAGCAAGAGGCGAGGGAGGATATCTTATCAACTCAAACGGCGAACGTTTTATGGAAAGATATGCACCTCATGCTAAAGACCTAGCATCGAGAGATGTTGTTAGTCGAGCAATCACAATAGAAGTTCGTGAAGGCAGGGGCTGTGGACCAAACAAAGATCATGCCCACCTTGTTTTATCACATTTAGATTCGGCCACCCTTCACCAAAGACTTCCGGGAATATCTGAAAGTGCTAAAATCTTTGCTGGAGTTGATGTAACTAAGGAGCCGATACCAGTTGCTCCAACAGTGCACTATAATATGGGAGGGGTTCCAACTAATATACACGGGGAAGTTGTGGAATGCCGCAAAGGTAAATTGAGCATCGTTCCTGGATTGATGGCTATTGGAGAAGCTGCTTGTGTCTCAGTTCATGGCGCTAATAGATTGGGCTCAAACTCTTTGCTTGATCTTGTGGTTTTTGGGCGGGCTGCTGCAATCAAAGCTGCTGAATTGGTAAATAAAAATTATACACCAACTTTAACTCCAAAAGATGGCTTAGAAAGCATCAACAGAATGGCGACGATCTTGAATTCAAGTGGTGGCTATCCCACAGCTAAAATTCGCCATCAAATGCAAACTGTAATGCAAAATTATGCTAGCGTTTTCCGCACAGAAGATACCCTAAAAACGGGTTGTAGCGAAATGACTGCAATATATAAAATGTTTGAACATATTTTTGTCCGTGATAAAGGATTGATTTGGAATAGTGATTTGGTTGAAGCTTTGGAACTTGATAACTTAAGAGTTCAGGCTATTGCTACTATCAACTCCGCTCTTTGTCGTCGAGAAAGCAGAGGCGCTCATGCTAGAGAAGATTTTACAACTCGTGATGACGAAAATTGGTTAAAACATACCATGGTTAGTGTTGGATCTGAGAATGGTGAATGTAAATTCGATTGGCGACCGGTAGTGATGCAGCCAATTAATGTACCTTCTGTACCTCTAAAGCCCAGAGTATATTAAGAGATTAATGAGAATAAGCAAAAGGAGAAAGTTTAACAATTTCTAGGCATTTGAGTATCACCTTTGGTTCAGAATAGATTTTGAATTCTAATTCTGAAATTGCTAAAAATAAGTTAGTGTGTTATATCAAGAATTGAAGCCAAGTTTATATTTTGACAATAAAGATTTTTAGCTATTTGATGTGAAAAAAAATTAAAATGACGATAAAGTTTTGTTAATTTCAATTAAAGTTATTATTTTGTTAGCTTTTTTAGAAGATAATTCGATTATTTATGTTTTTATTCGGGGTATTTTATTGAATCATCAATTATTATAAATTTTAAACCTGTTCTACTGAGATTTGAGGGCAAATATTAGAAAAATCAGTAGGACCAAGGTTACAATTGGCATTTGATCCCAAAAAGATATATCTTATCTCATAATATGCGTCAACTTATTTTAGTATAGTTAATGAAATAAAGCGTGCTTATCTCGAAAATGCCACAACATCTTTAATTTATGGTCTATGTGGTCGTTGAAATATACTTCTCTTTCGTGCGGTTGAGGCTTGGTGACTTTGTAATTGCACTCATATGCTATTTTGAAACTGCCATAAAGACTACAAGGTTTGGCATTATAACCATTCTTCTTATCAAGATATAATTGAGTTAACTAGAATTTGTCTTCTTAAAATCCTCAATATCTGGAAATAACCTATATGCCTGTTGGCACAATTAACTAAATTAGGAGCCGAAAGGTACGTAGTTACATCTAACTTAGTAACATCAAATCTTTCGTAATTTTGTATCTCACCCTTGCTCATGAGGTTTTTCTTATATCTTTTTAACATCGAGATGGGACTCTCCAAACAACGCTTGAACAGTCTTTTTGGCTTGCAATAAGTACATCGTTCTCTTTTTATTATCGCCTAAATTCCTATACGCTATACTTAGCCAGTACAGCGAATTAGCAATATCAGCAAAGACTCCGCTTTGGATGGAGCCTTTGTTGCATCATCAATGCTTGTTTATAATACTTTATCCTCGTGTTCTTGATACTCCTTTGTTTGACAGTCATCATCATATATTACCTCAAAACTACGCTTTTGATCCCTGTTGTTTTTGCTCACATAA
>CALKVD010000091.1 GCA_937996615.1 uncultured Rickettsiales bacterium
AGTCAAGTTCATACTTATGCAGCCACAATTGGGCTCCATTGCTCAAACTAATTTTACGAAAATCCTCTGGACAGGCATTTTGAAAACCATCGGGTCTTTTCCAAATTACATGCTTTATCATAGATTTTTTTAGCACCAATGGTACATTCGATTTAAAACTATTCCGTATGTTAAATTTTGTTTGGGTTGAAAATAGGGGATTTGGATTTGGCGCTCTTAGTTCTGTTTTTCAAGGACAATGGCAACCAATTATAATTTCGATTATTGTCACTATTGTGATTATTTTTCTTGGTATACGTAATGGTAGTGGCTTATGGCTTCCTTTGAGTATGATATGTGGTGGAGCTATTAGCAATATAATCGACAGGATGCTGTATGGTTTTGTTTTTGATTTTATTGATCTATTTTGGAAAAAATATCACTATCCAGCGTTCAACATTGCTGATGCTTTCATTGTAGTTGGAGCTGTGTTGATTGCAATAGCTGAAATGAAAAAACAGAAGTTTTCTGCAACAAAAACCAAAGAAAAGTAATCCTAAATGAATTACTCATTTTATTGATATCGCTTCTTGATAAAATTCATTTCTATATATTAGAGCAGAGAACCAGACAGTATGATTTTAATATGAAATGCCAAATTTAAATTCAGACTTTCAGATTAGTATCAATCCATGAGATATTTTGATCCTCTCTACGATACAACAAATTGAGATGTCTGTTTGCTTTATTAATAAACAAATAAGCCGGAAGATGTTTGAGATCCATATGCATAATCGCATCATTGAAACTCAGAACTTCAACTTGGACATCTCGTTCAGCAATTATAGTAGGAGCTGCGTTATCATTTTCATAATCAGATGGTTCACTTCCTTCCAAATCTGTTGGCCCATCTTCATATTCAGCCTCAACCGTATATTTTGTAAACTGCATAACTGGATCGGCCTGATCAGTTCCTCTTTTATGGTGGTCACGCAACCTATCCTTGTAGCGTCTAAGTTGTGTTTCGATTTTTTTCACCGCCCCCTCAACAGAAGAATATGCATCTTTGTTAGACGAGCGACTTACGATCAGGGGTCCTACGGTCGTACCATCATTCACAGTAATGGTAACATGGAATAAATCACGTACCTTGGAAACAATCGCATGGGCGCTTATTGGTCTATCAAAATATTTATGGACAGAAACTTGGAGAGCTTCTTCAATATACGAGCGAAGAGTGTCGCCAATATCTAAATGTTTCCCTACAACTGTGGTTTGCATATGAAATTTTAATGATGAAATTGATCACAAACCGATCCTATCATATTAAACGATATAAAATCAATGTATAAGTTTACTAATCTAGATTATTTTTCTTGCTCAAATCAAAAAATAAAGATAGTAGTTCAATAGCACTATTTCAATTATTTTGCAATTTATCAAAGATCAGCTATTGCAAAGCTTTTTTAAGCTATAGTATATTATTTATGGTGCCTTTAATAAGCAAAAACAAAAAATTCAATAAAATCAACGCATGAAATACAAAAGAATACTACTAAAGATATCTGGCGAATCCCTAATGGACACAACCAAAAATTGTATCATAGACCAAAGTTTTATAACAAATCTCTGCCAAGATATTGCTGAAGTACATCAAAACGGAATTGATATCTGCTTAGTTATTGGCGGTGGCAATATATGCCGCGGCTCAACTTTTGTCGGAATGGGTATTGAAAGAGCAAATGCGGATTATATGGGAATGCTAGCAACAATTATTAATAGTTTAGCAGTGCAAGCAAGACTTGAATCTCTTGGTATTCCAACTAGAGTACAATCAGCAATTAATATGCCGACAATCGCTGAACCTTATATCAGACGCAAAGCTATTCGCCATATGGACAAGAAAAGAGTAGTAATTTTCTCCGGTGGCACTGGCAACCCATTTTTCACTACCGATACAGCTGCAGTACTCCGCGCTATTGAAATGCATTGCGATGTTTTGCTCAAAGGAACACAAGTCGACGGAGTTTATTCGTCTGATCCTGTTAAAAATCCAGACGCAACTATGTATACAACTCTTAGCCATTCAGAAGCTTTAAGTAAAGGCTTAAAAGTTATGGATACTGCCGCTATCGCTTTAGCAGATGACAATAGTCTACCGATCATAGTATTTAATATACACCAACCTAAAGGGTTAATTCAAGTACTAAATAACAAATGTAAATTTTCTTTAATAAAATAATTTGCCCACCCTGCCGATACAGAAGGTTTAATATTTAATTTATGTGAAAATAAATATTAAAGTACTTGACTTGTCGTTGCAATTGTGATACATTCCAAGGTGCTTTTTAATTAATAAATAATTTTTTATCAATGCGCGGATTAGATGTAGCTGCTACTGGGATGATTGCTGCCCAAAATCAGGTTGATAATATAGCAAACAATTTAGCAAACGCAAATACCACCGCTTTTAAAAGGGGTAATGCAGCTTTTGTCGATCTAATATATTTAGATGAAGCAAGAGCATTAGGGCCAGTTTCAAGCGTTGGAGGCGATGCAATCATGACACCTGTCGGAATCCAATTCGGCTCTGGCGCAAGACTTCAATCTATATCAAAAGATTTCAGCCAAGGAGGATTAGAAAAAACGTCAGGAGAACTTGATGTGGCAATTCAAGGTACCGGTTTTTTTGCAATAGAATTACCAGATGGGACAACAGCCTATACTCGAGATGGCCATTTTAAAATAGATCCAAATACCAATCAACTTGTCACAATGCAGGGATATGTTTTGAATCCAGGAATAACTGTACCACAAAACCAAACTGCTTTAGTAATCAAAAGAGATGGGACCGTTACCGCAGAAATACCAGGACAAGTTGACGCTCAAGAACTTGGCAATATACAATTGACAACTTTTTCAAACCTTCCAGGACTGTCTGCAATTGGCGATAACCTTTTTGCTGAAACTTCAGCTTCTGGCCCCCCTAACACCGGCACACCTCAACAATTATCGTTTGGCTCACTGATGCAGGGATGGCTTGAAACAGCAAATGTCAACGCAGTTATAGAAATAACAGATTTGATCAAAGCACAACGCAACTATGAAATGAACTCTACCGTCATCAAGACAGAAGATAATATGCTAAAAGATGTAGTAACGCTCCATGTGGCCTAAAACTCAACAAAATTAGATTAACATAAATAACAAGGCTTAATAAAGTGATTTTACCATGATTACGCAATTATTTGAAATATTTTGTGAGCAAAACGATTTTAGATACTTAGTTTTTCAATTTCTCAGTGATCATTCTCGGATTCATTTAACTAGATATAATATTATCATAATGCTTTAACATTAATTCAAAATTTGAATCTACTGCTTAACATTCTAGATGTGATAAATGAATTTTAAATCAATTTTATTAGCTTTTGATATTTTATTTTATATTTAACCATTTACTATCAATAATCTACTTAATAAAAGTAGTACTACCCTATTATAATATAATCAAATTAATCGCCACAAAATGTTGATAGGAATTACAGGTGGAATAGGAAGTGGCAAAAGCTTTATTCTCAAACTATTCGCCAAAAATTTTCCTTGTATCAAAGCTGATGACATAGCAAAAAAAGTGATGCTAAATCAAGCAATACAAATAAAAATCCAAAAGCAAATTTTACATACAGCATATTTTGATTTCAAAATGCTCAAGCATATAGTACTAAACAATCCAAAAAAACTCACCAAGCTCGAAGAAATTGTACATCCGTTTGTAAGATTTGAAATAACAAAACTAAAAAAACTTAATATTTTACACCCTTTGATAATCGAGACCCCACTTTTATTTGAAAAAAATTTAGAGAATGAATATGAGATAATTATTTCGACTGTCAGCGGGATGTCGTTACAAATCAAGCGAGTGATAAGACGCCAAAATCTGGAATCACAAGAATTAGAAACTATACTGCAACGTCAGGTTAATGATTTGGTAAGGATCAATAAATCTCACTTTGTTATTAACACAGCAAAAACTAAGCTGCAGACGAAAAAACAAGTATATAAGATAATCAAGATCCTGAATAATATGTTTGATCAAAAAATATATCAGTTGAATAGTAGTTTTAAACTACCAAAGATTTAAGCATAATAAGCCTAAATCGCTAAAGTAATTTACTATGAAATGTTTTAGCGTGTAAGCAAGCAAAAGAGAGAGATGAATCACAGATTCATTAAAATGATAAGTAGCAAAAAATAGATGCTAAAACCAAAGCGTAATATATCTCTGCGTTTGATTTTATCATATCATAATCCGCGTTTTTTCCACCATTCGTCGGTCCAAAATTCTGGAGGAACTCTATCCTTATCTTCAAAAAATGGTTCTGTTATTCCATACTCCTTTTCCAAAATTTCATCCCATTTTTCATTTAAATTTTCAGGTAATTTATTTCCACACCAAGGGCAAAAATAAAATTTTTGATGTGTTCCATGAGTATCATGGTATAGAATAAATGATGATGATCGCATTGCATGATTATATTCCAATAATGAGCTATTTTCAGTACGATGACCTTCCATAATATCGCAGCAATATTTCATTATTTTATACCTATTAAATCTTTAAAATTTATTATTTTTCCAACTTCACTTTTATGTTTTGTCATTACATTACCAGTTTCATCAATATCTGCAAACCAATTTAGTTCATCTCCTTGCTTAGTAAACAATTTAAATTTAGATCCGCCATGCCCAGCTTGATCTTTACTCCACCAAATCTTTTTATTACCAATTTTTTGCGTTGGATCGCGGTAAAAGTTGCCAAATTTTTCATGTCTCATAATTTTATCTGCATCTTTTGCTGCTTTTATGACCCATCTAAACTTAATTTTTGGATCTTTATCAGGGTCAGGTGGGGTAATATTTGTGCCACCACCAGTTTGCACTGTCGGCAAGTTAGCACCCTTATTACCCCGTTGCAAATTTTTACGCATTAGGGTTGCAATCGCGTCAGGGCCGTCGCCGTCGATG
>CALKVD010000092.1 GCA_937996615.1 uncultured Rickettsiales bacterium
CTTTGTTCGTTTTTCATACCATAATTTTAAACAAAGCACAAGAGTATTTTTTATGTTTTTGCTTTTGTTGCTTTTGTTTTATTAGGGATAGGAACTTTTAGTTTATATTACTTTAAAAAAACTTACTAACTCAAATTATGATTTAGATTATTTTTTGTAACTTAAAAACTATGTTATTCATTTTGAAGAATTTTGAATATGGAGCCATAATTGACGATTTTGGGTTAGTTTTTTGGCGATTGGTTCAATTATACTAGATAATTTAGCTAAATTATGATTGCTACCATTAATAAATATTCTATTAAATTTTATCTTTAAATTATAATTTGTTATATTAGTGATATTTCTAATGATATTCGTGAATGCAGCCTCTTCTGAAACACAATTATTATGAGTAGATTCATAGATTATTTTTTCATCATCAATCATTCCTAAAAGATCAGGATAACTATCCATCTCATCAAAAACCAAATTTTCAACCTTACCTGATTCTTTTTCATTACTATTAGCAAAAAAATCGTCATGATGATGATTTTCAATAAAAACCGGTGTATCTCCTATATATCCTTGGTAATTTCTGCCTAAAACTATGATATATAATTCTGTTATTTGTTTAACAAAAAGCGATGGTAAAAGTTTATTATTTAAAAATCGTAACATTTTTGCTTTATTTTGTTTTTGTCCAATAGAAAAATTGCTTACATCCAGCCTTTCTAGTATTTCTCTAAAATCAATATGATTTTCTATATTCAACAAATCGTAGATTTTATCTTTGTGGAATTTATGCATCACGTTGATTGTAGATATATCTCCGTTGATAGAACAAAAATGACCACATATCTTAACATCAGCTTTTGACTTATTGTTATAATCTTGATACTTAATATTTTTATGCAAATCATTTATACCGCTATGCCATATATCATCGTCGATATTATAACGTTTTTTTTGTCTTATTTTATTTTTTCTATGTAAAAGCGAAATTTGATCTTCGCCAGTGATTGGGCAAATATTGTCAGAAAGTAGGTTATCATTTAGGTTATATAACAACTCTAGATTGAAATTGAGAGACATTTATGCGACCAATAATTAGTATTATACAAAGCACCTACATATTAAGCAAATAATTATATGCTAGTCAATATAAAAATATTTAGATTTTTTTAAATTTTGAATAATTCATTGAAATTGGTGTGACCTAATTTTAACATTTTTGTTTTAAGATAATTTTTTGCTTCATCATTTGTTGCAGCAATATGAACAATGTTCTCGCTGATTTTAATCCCATGATTCTTCAATATCAATGATTTATCAGGATTGTTGCTCAGTAATTTGATTTGATTAATTCCAAGTGCTATCAACATTTGAGCTGCAATTTTAAAATCTCTTGCATCATCATTTAAACCGATTGCTTGATTAGCTTCGACCGTATCCAACGTTTCATATTCTTGGAGATAGTATGTTCGCAACTTATTACTTAATCCGATACTTCTGCCTTCCTGATTTAAATATAATAATATTCCCCCTTGATTATCCTGTGAGATTATATCCAAAGCTTTGTGTAATTGCGAATAGCAATCACATTTAATACTGCGAAGTACGTCGCCAGTAAAACAAGAAGAATGGAGACGAACTAAGGGATTTAAAATAGTAGTTCGATAATTATAATGATCGAGCTTATGATTGCAATCACTTTCCAGATTCGGATCATCATTAGAATATGATTGTGGAAGCAAAACTATTGCATAATGCTCTTTTAAATGAGAGCGAAAAACATGGATATTAGCTTTGATTGCTTTGTTTGTCGAATCTTCTAAAATTAGAGGGGCGCTACATATTTGTGATATTATAGCATGATCGTGATATGCTGAAACGTTTTCTATATCGATTTCTTGAATTGGAATATCGCCCAATAAATCCTTGATATGAATTATAGTATTTATATCATCAGAATGAATAAATGCCGGAAGTATTTCACCGATTTTTGCTAAAGATAATAAACATTGATTGAATGATTCGGTTATATCCGTAGATTTCTTTATATTTTTAATAATATTTATTGTATCATTATCAATAAGCTTTGCTAAATCTGCTGACTTTTGCTGATCCATGCCCGAAATTGCATTGATAATTTCGAGATTTACTCTTGATTTATGATCAAAATCAGAAATCATAATATTTTTAAAAGATAAAAGATCATGATTTGGAATTTTATTCCCACTGCTTTTGATTAAATAATTAATTCTTTTATTCGTTAGTAATAAGCTGATTTTGTCAGTTT
This sequence comes from uncultured Rickettsiales bacterium, assembly GCA_937996615.1. Lineage (GTDB taxonomy): Bacteria > Pseudomonadota > Alphaproteobacteria > Rickettsiales > Midichloriaceae > CALKVD01. The sequence continues at coordinate 2,282 of CALKVD010000092.1, forward strand.
TTAGATCGGAATTTTCTAAATTATTACGAGTGATATACGATAAAATATCCTGATTATTTGAATCAATTGCAATTATCAGTGATTTTTTCTTATCATCTTTTATGATAATCGGTAATCCGTTACTTAAATCGGTTATTATTCTAGAAAATTTATAATTACTTGAATTGAGCATAATTGAATTAAAGTTAAATTTGATTTTAGTAAAATGGCGCATTTGACAGGATTTGAACCTGTGACCTTTGCCTTCGGAGGGCAACGCTCTATCCGCTGAGCTACAAATGCATTATGTCGAAATTGAAATAATCAAAATAACCAATATTAGCTTATAGCAAAAGTGTCAAGCTACTGCAACCTGAGTTATCCAAAATAATCATTTATTTAATATGAACAGCCATAATTATCCATAAGATAACTGCCTTATAGAAACATTTTTTTTGCTTTATTCTAGGTAGTCGCGACATACTCCAGTCAAAACCCTGCCCCTTGGAGTACGGTTAACGAATCCTATTTGCATTAAATATGGCTCTATCATTTCTTCAATTGTATTGCGATTTTCGGCCAACCCAGCAGCAATTGTTTCGATTCCGACTGGACCACCACCATAGTTCTTCATAACATAATTCAAGTATTGATAATCGAAACTATCCAATCCTATTTCATCTATATGTAAACTTTTTAATGCGTTTTTAACCACTTCTAGCGAGATAAATGATTTACTTGCAGTTTCATCGGTTTTATAATGGTTTATTTTGAATTTATTGCTGTTTTTTCCTGAGTTATTCTCATAATCATAGCTAAAATCCCTGGCTCTACGCAATAATCTCAGAGCAATTCTTGGAGTGCCCCTTGCTCTTTTCGCTATTTCGGCTGCAGCAGATTCTTCAATTTCCACCCCCAAAACCTGGGCACATCTCATCACGATTTTATGCAATTCCGATTCCTTATAAAAATTAAGTTTTAACGGAATACCAAACCTATCCTTGAAAGGATTGGCGAGCAGTCCTAGCCTAGTTGTCGCCCCCACCAAGGTAAATGGTGCGATATTAATTCTAACATTTCTTGCTCCAACCCCTTCTCCTATAATTATATCGATAACGTAGTCTTCCATCGCCGAGTAAAGCATTTCCTCTACTGCAACGTTTAGCCGATGGATCTCATCAATAAACAAAACATCATTTTTTTCAAGATTAGTTAAAATCGCTGCTAAATCTCCAGTTTTTGCTAACACTGGTCCTGAGGTCACTCGAAGATTTGCCCCCATTTCGTTGGCGATAATTTGCGATAAGGTTGTTTTACCCAAGCCTGGTGGGCCATAAAGCAAAACATGATCCAATGATTCTTGTCTTTGTTTAGCTGCAGAAATAAAAACATTTAGATTACGTTTTAGATCCTCATGTCCGATAAAGCTTGCCAAAGACTTTGGCCTTACTGTTTCCTCTTTTTCGATATCAAACTCCTCGGTATTAAAATCGCGATACAAGCTGATTAAATCCTCATTTTCATCGCTATTTTCTTGATTTTTATAGTCAACTATTATATTTTCTTCATTTTTTATTGTCATATTTCTCGGTGCAACAGTACATTGCGATTTTTTATTAATTCTATGTTTTAGCTTGATTTATAGCCACTTTTTAGCTTTTGAACAATTTTTTGCTTCAATTTTTAATACCATTTATTACCGGTTAATTCAAGATAATTTCGCTCGAAAATTTGCCAGCTTTTATTTGTTAATTAATTGATTCATCATATTTTGCAATTGATCGCCGTTCATTTTGCCAACTTTTTTGCTCATATCCTTCATACTAACATACTGTTTTAATAATCTATTTACATATTGAACTTCTGTCCCAGCTCCTTTAGCGATTCGCCTTTTGCGTGAAGCATTAATTATATCAGGATTTTGTCTCTCCTTTAAAGTCATTGAACATATAATAGCTTCATTCAATACCATTATTTTGTCATTAATTGCACCACCTAGCTTTTCTTTGATTTTACTGCCAAGTCCCGGCACCATTGAAAGCAAAGACGTTATGCTACCCATTTTTTTGATATTACGCATTTGGGATAGTAAATCATTTAAATCAAATCTGCCTTTTTGTATTTTTGCCACTAGCTTTTGAGCATCTTCTTGCTCAAAATGTTCTGCTGCTTTTTCAACTAGTGACACGACATCGCCCATACCTAAAATACTCGAAGCAAGACGTTCTGGATAAAAAGGTTGTAGGTCATTGAGTTTTTCGCCCATACCAACAAATTTTATGTCGGTCCCAGTGACTGTCTTAATACTAAGAGCTGCCCCTCCCCTAGTATCGCTATCAAGGCGAGTTAGAACAACTCCAGTGACTGGTATGGCGGCATTAAACTCTTTGGCTATATTAGCTGCTTCCTGTCCAATCAAAGAATCACAAACAAACAATGTTTCTGCTGGATTAGTCAATTGGTGACATTGTCGCAATTCTTCCATTAATGCTACATCGGTTTGTAATCTTCCGGCAGTATCAATTATTAAAATATCATAATGATTATTTTTAGCTTTTTTTAAAGCCCGTTCCAAAATCTCTAGAGGTTTTTCACCCGCTATTATATCCAAACAATCTATCTCGATTTGCTTTGCTAAAGTTGCAAGCTGTAGTTGTGCTGCAGGACGGTATATATCAACCGAAGTTAGCAAAACATTTTTTTTATATTTTTTACGTAAATGCAATGCTAACTTAGCTGAAGTTGTCGTTTTACCAGAACCTTGTAACCCTACCATCATTATTACAACTGGTGGCGTTGCTCGTAGATTGAGGTTGATCTCTTGTTCTAGGGGTGATTTTAAATCTTTTGAATCATTGAGCTGTTTAAGGTTTTTAACTGAATTGCCAATATCCGAATTATTAACCCTACTAACTTCGCCGCCCAACAATTTAATTAATTCATCATGAACTATTTTAACAATCATTTGCCCGGGGCTGATGCTTTGGATCACTTCAGCGCCAACAGCTTTTGTTTTTACTTCATTAATTAGAGTCCTAATTGCAACTAATGAAACATCAGCTTCGAGCAATGCAATCCTAATTTCACGCATGGCAACATCAATATCTTCAACGGTAATTTTGCCTCTTTTTTTTAATTTACTAAATACCGAAGTTAATCCATTAGTTAATGATTCAAACATTGAAATATTTTTAAAAATTGTATAACAGACTATATTGTACCTTATTAAAGAAATTAATGTAAATTAAAAATTTTTTTTATGATTTGTCTCCCGCAGTTGACAATATAGTTCTATAACTTATATTTAAAGAGATATAAACTACCAGTCAATCTTCAATATGTCTGTAATAACTAGATTTGCACCAAGTCCAACCGGATTGCTTCATGTAGGCAATACTAGAACAGCTTTAATCAATTGGCTTTTTACCAGATCCCTGAAAGGCAAGGTGATCCTTCGAATTGACGATACCGATAACCAAAGATCGAAAAAAGAATATGAATTAAAAATCAAAGAAGAGCTCCAATGGCTTGGCTTAATTTGGGACGAAACTTTCAACCAATCTGATAGAATTGATTTATACGAATCTGCCAAAACAAAGCTGATCAACTCTGGGAGGTTATATCCTTGCTATGAAACAGCAGAAGAATTAAGTATCAAAAAAAGATCACTCCTAAGTCGGAACTTACCTCCGATCTATGACCGGGCAAGTCTAAAATTAACGCTTGAACAAAGAAAAGAAAAGGAAAACCAAGGAATCAAACCTCACTGGCGTTTTATGCTTTTGCCTGGAGAAATATCTTGGACTGATATGGTAAGAGGGGAAATTTCCTTAAACGGAGACAGTATAACCGACCCAGTTTTATTCAAAGCCGATGGAAGCATGACCTATACCCTAGCATCAGTGGTCGACGATATTGAGATGGGTATAACCAATATTATCAGAGGCGAGGACCACCTCACCAATAGCGGCACCCATATCCAAATATTTGAGGCTCTAAATTCACCAAAAATTCCAACATTTGCTCATATCTCTCTCCTGTATAACAAAGATAAAGAAATATCCAAACGTCTAGGTGGCTTTGATATAGAAAGTTTGCGCCAAAAAGGAATCGAACCAATTACCATTAATTCATTCCTCGCTAAAATTGGGACTTCCGACAATGTGGAGCCTTGTTTGAACCTCGATCAGCTTGTTGAACAATTTTCATTTTCTAAACTCGGCAAAGCAAGTGTTCATTATGATATTCAAGATATGTATAATCTGAACACAAAAGTTTTGCATTCGATGCCTTATGAAAACGTTATGCAAAGATTTAGCAAACCTATTAGTAAAGAATTTTGGCTGGCAGTTCGGGGTAACATTAACCAGGCTATTGATGCTGAATTTTGGTGGGATATATGTAAACAAACAACCGAAAATGCCATCAACCCTGAATTTGCAAAACTCGCCATTGCGCTTCTGCCAGAAGGAGAAATTAACGATAGCACTTGGAGCGAATGGATAGAAAAAATCAAAAACACCAAAGAATTTAGTAACAAAGAAATTTTTAGCCAATTGCGTCAGGCTTTAACTGGCTTGGAACATGGCCCAGAACTATCAAAAATTTTGGTTTTCATCGGCCGCCAAGAGACCATCAAAAGATTAGAATTTTCAATCTAGTATTGCTATTAAAAGTAAAAAGCCCTACGATAAAGGGGCGAGTAACCAATAAATTTTGTATATAAAATGTTTTTCATCAGATATAAAATACCTTTATTTATCACAGCGATTTTGATTATTGCAATAGTTAGTATATTTGCTTTAAAGAAAAAAGATGTCGCAACAAATATTCCTACTATTGCAATAGCAAACTATGGCCCCCATGCATCATTAGCCAGTGTGATTACGGGAATCAAAGAAAGCCTAGCAGAAGAAGGATTTATTGAAAATGAAAATATAAAATATGCTCTTAGTGATGTTGGTTTTGACTCTTCGCTTATTGGTCAGATGATCGCTAGCCTCAAAGCCCAAAATCCCAAAATTATGGTAACATTAACAACTCCAGTATCACAAAGAGCAAAAAGTGATGTGAATAATATCCCGATAGTATTTACTGCAGTAACGGATCCAATTGCTGCTGGACTACTCAAAAGCGAAAAGCAGAGTGATAGTACCATAACTGGTGTTGCTGAAAAAGATAATATGCAACTTATGATAGAATTTGCCAAAACTATTCTACCTAAAGTAGAATCAATTGGAGTGATGTATTCTACAGCTGAAGCAAATGACATTGCAATGGTCCAAGATTTAACAGCAGCAGCTAATAAAATTCGAAATCCCGGAAAATACTCGATTCTATAAGTTTTTTTATGTTCCGGTAGTCCAATCAAATAAAAAAATTACAATCTAATTATGCCTGAAATCTATGATGTAGAT
>CALKVD010000093.1 GCA_937996615.1 uncultured Rickettsiales bacterium
CTATGGATCGGTGCACAAGGATATATATCATTAAAAGCCAAGGTATGTTCGCTTTCATAAACTGGCGAAGATTTGACTTCATTCCGCAGTAGTTTAGCAAACACATTGGATTTATCGTAGGAATTTTTGGTCATTTACTCAATCCTCATAATGTCGTTGTTGCAAAAATATTATGATAATGATGCACAGAGTTTGGGAAAGGGTTTTTTGTTATTTAAAAACACTATGCTGCTGCAAGCAAAGATAGCAGAATTCTCATTTGTAGTCGATGATTTTTTGCTATTTAGGGGTTAGGAGGTTGCAGAATTTATTGTTAATCTGTATCAACTTTAAATATATAATATTATAATATAGTAATGCTATAAAATTCTTGCTGTGTAATTATTTTTCTTTAGTGATTTTTAACCATTGTTTTTCTGTTGTTTCTATTTTAACTAAAATGCAGTTAGCAAGAGTAAATTTACATTTATTTGCTGGTTTTGTTTGAGTTTGTCGCAGTTTATTTTGGTCATTATGGTAATTTGTTTGACTTTTAGCTTCTGCTTTGGAATTTAATATTTTATTATTAGAAACAGTTTTGATATTCAATTTTCCCAAGGCATTTAGTAAGCTGGATAGCCTTAAACTATTGTTGCCTCCCACTTTTAATAAAACAGTTTTGAGCATACGCAACTTGATTTCCTCATGTTGGGACATAAAAGCACTAAGATCTAATAAGGCACAAGATTCATCTTTCCAGACAATCAATGATTGCATTTTCTTTTTGACTTCTAATTCGATGAATTCGTTAGATCGTCTTGCATTATTTGCTACCATGGCAATTCTAGGAATGATGAGCGCGCTATTTTTTGCTCCAGAATTGGTATTAATAAATTCTACCATACTTCCTAACAATTTTCTAATCATCACTCTATCATATTGCAACTTATGATTGCTTGGATCGTTTACCCAACTTATATTAAGTTTTTGCAAATAGTTTTCAATCTCATTTCTTTGGTAATTCAGTAATGGCCGCAATACAATTAGTTCATCGGTATTATTATTGTAAATAGTTTGGGGGCTGATACCAGATAGTCCATTAATTCCGCTACCTCTTAGCAATCGCATCAAAACCGTTTCAGCTTGATCATTTTGGGTATGGGCGGTGCATAGAATTTTGATACTGTTTTTTTGGCAATATTTATTGAGCAAATCGTAGCGAGCTTTTCTAGCAATCGCTTGAATTCCACCATCGCTTGATTTTCGCTTTAATGTCGCATCATGTTGCCAAGTTAGAATATGAGTTTCTATGCCAATGATATCTTTAATATAATTTTGAACCAAAATAGCTTCTGATGTTGATTCTGGACGTAGTTGATGATCGACAATTAAGCAAACAACTTTAAATTGCAATTTTAATCCCAGGTAATGCAATAAAACTGCAAGACATGTGCTATCAGCTCCTCCAGAAAGTGCCACTGATATAGTTTGGTTTTGAAGTTTGATGTTAGCTAACCCTAAGCTTACACATTCTAAAAAAGCTTGCTCAAAAGATGATTCAAGGCAAAAATTGTCTTGTTTGTTCCTATTATTCATCCTTGTAAATACTGATTTAACCATTTTAATATTTTATCAGTGATACTGGAACGATTTTTTTCACCTTTGAAGGGCTTGTTTTTACTGTCAATATTTTCAGCAATATGTTTCAACATTCCGCTCGCAACACCTAGTTCTAGTTGGATGCTGTTATCTATATTTTGTACATATGATGGTTGACCAATACGCGCCTTGCTAGAGAAAACGTGAGCTATTAATTCTCTTAACCCTGAAAGTCTTGCGCCACCTCCAGTAATCAAAAAACGACTTGCGGGCCGGATGTTGCTATGGAGAATTTTCTGCATTAACAGGTCAAGGATTTCGTCAACTCGAGCTCGGATAATTTCGATTAATAAAGCTCGATTAATTATTGTTTCTCCAAGTTCAGATTCAAAATTAGATTGCACTTCTATTGTTTCTTGAATATCGGAATCAGTAACAATAACTCCGCCATATAAATTCTTCAAACGTTCTGCTTCTACTGTTTCTATTCCTAAACTGATTGCGATGTCGTTGGTTATGTTCATCCCACCAACAGTAACAGCATCAGTATAGACCATATGACTGTTTTGAAATATGGTAAAAGAAGTTGAGCCAGCTCCAAAATCTATTACATTCACTCCGATTTCCATTTCATCACCTTGGAGGGAAGAAATGCCACTTGCATAGCCGCTAGCAATATAACCCAAGACTTGAATCCCACATTTGTCAAGGCAATTAGTAAAATTAAGTAGATTATTGGTTGGAGTTGAAACAATATTTACGTCACACTGCAGTTCGGTTCCATACATCCCTAGAGGATTACGAATCCCGCTATTACCATCTATACTATAATTGTAAACAAATGTATGCAAACTTTCTAAGTTTTGGCTATTATGGTTTTCCATCGCGTTTAGGAGTATTTTACTTAAATCTTTTGCTCCTACTTCGTGGCCAACTATGTTGTGCCTCGCTCTTATTTGATGCGAAATTAGTTGTGCTGATGAAATGCTGACATAAGCTTTTTTGATTCTCTCGCCTGAGTTTTCTTCGGCCATCTCAATTGCTTTCAAGATACTGTTCTCTGCGGTGTTTATATCTGTTATGATGCCTGATTTTATACCTTGAGCAGAATGGTAACCCAACCCATTGATCACAATTTCGTCAGATGCATTTATTTTGGCAACAAGGCAAGCAATCTTAGAACTACCTATGTCGATCACAATGATGCTATTGTTGCGTTGTTTGAGGCTCATAACTTATTCTTAAAACTTAAAGATGATAAATTTGATATTTATGTTACATATTGTATATAACTATAGTTAAGTATAGCTTAGCTTTTTTCAATAGTAATTTGCAATCAATTTTACCTAACCCAATATAATAACGATTTAATATGAAGCTTGAAACTGGTATTAAAATTATTGCTGAGTATGTTAAAATATTGCCCCAACTCCCTGGAATTTATCAAATGCTAGATGATAATGATCAGGTATTATATATAGGCAAAGCAAAAAGTTTGAAAAACCGAGTTGTTAGCTATACCCAAGTTAATCGTCTCAACAATAGATTGCAAAGAATGGTTTCTGAAACCACAAAAATGGTTTTTGTTAATACCCATACTGAGCTCGAGGCTCTGTTGCTTGAAGCTAATCTAATCAATAAACTAAAACCAAAGTATAATGTCTTAATATATGACGAGCAAAAATCATTATTTATAGGAGTAAGTAAAAATCATAAATTTCCAAGAGTTTTTAAATATAGGGGGGTTCCAAGCAAAAGCAGTAAAAATAATAGTAAATTTTTTGGTCCTCAGACGTCTTCGGTGCATGTTGAGAATACCATAGTAATGCTGCAAAAGATGTTTTTGCTGCGAAACTGTAAGGATAATTTTTTCCTAAATCGATCCAGTCCATGTTTGCAGTACCATATTAAGCGATGTAGCGCGCCTTGTGTAGGGAAAATTTCAGAGTCAGATTATGAATATATGGTTAAGCAAGCTTGTGATTTTTTAGAAGGCAAAACAACAACAATACAAGAAAATTTAGCAGCAGAAATGCAAAAAGCCAGTGCTGAATTTGCCTATGAAAGAGCAGCTTTTTATCGTGATCGTCTTAAAATGCTGGCTCAGGTTCAGGCATATCAAAAAATTAACACCTTCAAAGTTGTTGACGTTGACGTCATCGCTGTTGTTGAGCTTGGCTATATGCAATGTATTCAGCTATTTAGTTTCCGTCAAGGCAGGCAAATCGGGCATCACAGCTACTATGCTAAAAACGATAGCGATGACAAAAGTTTAGTGATATCAGCTTTTTTGAGTCGATATTATACCAACCAGATACCGCCAAAAGAAATTATCTTGAACATCGATTGTGACAACCAAGAGTTGTTAGAAAAAGCTTTATCAGAAATAGCGAACCAAAAAGTTGAAATTATTAAGCCAATCAGGGGAGCAAAGCTAGAATTGATTAAATACGCTGAATATAATGGGATGCAAGCATTACAACGCCATAATAGCTCAGCTAATACTAATGAAGTAGTATTAGAAGATATTGCTAAACTATTTAAATTGCAATCCATCCCAAAACGTATTGAGGTATATGATAATAGTCACACATCTGGCAATAATGCCTATGGTGCTATGATAGTTGCAACCCCTACTGGGTTTAATAAATCTGCTTATAAACGTTTTGCTTTTTCTCTAATCGAAGCTGGTGGTGGTGATGATTATGGAATGATGCGTCAAATGATTAGACGAAGATTTGATAATAATTTGAGGCATGACTTACCAGATTTGATGATTATCGATGGTGGTAAAGGGCAACTTAGCGTTGTGTTACGGACTTTGGCAGAACTTAGTATTGATATTCCTGTTGTTGCAATTGCTAAAGGTATAGAAAGAAATAAAGGGGGAGAAAAATTATGGCTCGATCTCGACAATTTTATTACCTTACCTCCAAATTGTGCAACACTATATTACCTGGAGCGACTGAGGGATGAAGCTCATCGCTTTGGAATCACAACCCATCGAGCTAAAAACACCAAACAAATGAAACATTCCTCAATCCAAAAAATAGCAGGAATTGGTCAAAAACGAGCCAAAGCATTGTTAGCGCACTTTGGCTCAGTATCAGGAATTATTGGTGCTGGAATCAAAGATCTGCAAAGAATCAAAGGAATCAGTAAGTCGATTGCTGAGAAGATATATCAACATTTTCACGAGTGATCAATTGCTAGATTTATTCTTAACACCAAAAATTCATGTTAGTGCAAAAAATTATTTACTAATTGCCTGCAAATTAGCAGCTAATGTATTAGCTGTTAATGCTACTTTATCAACTGTATTAGCGCTGCTTACTGCGTGAACAATCGCTGCTGCGGCGATTGAAATTAAGCCTGTCACTGAAGCAATAAAAAGATTGGCAGACAATAAGTGAGCTATAGTGAATCCGCTGCTTCCAATTCCGAGATAGGTAGCAAACCTGACGCTATTATCATTTTTGCCTGACAGCCTCATTGTTGTGGTTTGAGCATCTTTAATCTCTGTGGTAAGTTTCTTATCATTTTCTTTAGTTTCTGCAATTACTTGTTTACAGCCTTCTATAACAATTGCAATATCAGCTAACTGGCTATGGTTGTGTTGCTGATATTTAATTGCCTCTGCTTTTATTTCATTGATTTTTTCTTTACTGGTTGGATCCAAATTAGAATTGCCTTTATCTATATTAGATATCACCTTGTCTAGTGTTTTTTGATTTGCTTTGCTTTCTTTTTCTAGTTGTTTTTTAGTCACTTCTAGTTTTTCTAAAGTTTCTTGATTTGCTAAAGTTTCTGTTTTTGAAGCTTTTATTTGAGCTTGGAGATTGTTTAGTTGATTTTCTAGCTCCTGAGATTGGTTTTGAAGCATTTCAGTAAATTTCTGGCTAGCGTAATAGGCGGCTCCAACTCCAACCAACGCAAATGGCGACAGGATAATCGCTCCCAAAACACCAGCAATAGCTAAGCCAATAGTATTGTCGCTGATTGTTTTTTGCCAACCTTCATCAGTCTTTTGCGTAAGCTCTTGGAGTTTTTTTGATATTTGGGCAAATTCGTCGGTATATATGCGATATTTCTCGGAGTTCTGATCTATTTTTCCAATTGTTTCAGCTATCTCCTCTGATTTTTGCGTCATTTCATTATTCAATCTAAAAATCTTATCCCTGATACTTTCAATATTTTGCAAATCTTTATTCTCCTTTTTATTAGCATTAGGGTTTGGCATTTGTGTCTGATTTTGCTGCAAAGCTGTATTTTCTCTTTGCTTATCTGCAGCTTCTGCTGCACCTGTTAGTTGTTCTGCTAGGTTACTTTTGTTTTGTTCGGATAATTGCGTGTTGGTAGCTGGTTTTACTTCGCTATTTTGTTTTGATTTTCCCAGAGTTATGGCCATATCTAAAATCGGATTATTCAATGAAGATCCTGCTTTATAAGACTCAAATGCTTTGCTAATTTGCTCCGGAGATAGGGCAGATTGCTTAAGTAAAAATAGCGTTAATGTTTCCTTTTCTGTTAGATTTTCAATCTTATTTCCACGGGTATTTTGCAAATGATTAGCAAATTCTGGCGGAAGATTTTGCCATAGTGTTTCTGAGTTTTTTGGATCTATAATTTGTTTTTTTGCCATTTCAGTAAACATTTTATATGCTTTTTCCTGATTAGAGGGTGAGTGATTTGTAAATTGTTCAGATCCATCTAGCGTATTCATCGCTTTTGTCCATCCTGGCATATCTTTAATATCTTCTTGCTGGAGTTCGCTTTGCGGAAAAGTACTTTGAGCAATCGGGGCTTGCCCTACAATTGCTTCTTTGATTCCAGCACCAATACCTTTCAAGAATTTTTTCATGATTTTATTATATAATTCATAATGTTATAAATATAATGATAACACTACATCAATAATAAAGCAATTATTGTTAATATATTATTAATTTATTGGCTCAAAATTGCTATTATCTGCAGAATATTGGCTATTTTGAGCAAAGATTCTGATATTATTTTGCAGTATTTTTTACTTCCAGCAACTTGTTGATAATTTCTTTTATGCCATTTTGAGTCGCTCCAGAACAAATATGAACTTCTTTCTTGAGATGTGTTTGCAGTTGTTCAGCTTTTTCTTTTGCTTCTGCTTCACTAACTAAATCAGTTTTATTCAAAGCAATTATTTCAATTTTATTTTCTAATTCTGCTTTATATTCTATTAATTCATTATGCACTATATCATAAGTTGCAACAACGTCAGGACTGGTAATATCGATCAAATGTAGCAAAGCAGAGCAGCGTTCAATATGGCGCAAAAATCTGTCCCCTAAACCAACCCCCTGGCTTGCTCCTTCGATCAATCCAGGTATATCAGCAATCACAATTTCATCGTCGTCGGTTCTAATCACTCCAAGTTGTGGCTGGAGAGTTGTAAATGGATAGTCTGCGATTTTTGGCCTAGCGGCACTAACACAGGAAAGAAAAGTTGATTTACCAGCATTAGGCATCCCAAGTAAGCCAACATCAGAAATTAGCTTTAGCTTGAGCCATACTCCAATTTCTTCTGTCTGTTCTCCTTTGGTAATATGTCTGGGAGCTTGATTTGTTGAAGACTTGAAGCATGAATTACCGACCCCCTTTCGTCCACCATGGAGCAATATTATTTCGTGACCGTCAAATGCAAAATCTGTTAGCAAAGTGGTCCCATCTTCAGCAAAGATTTGCGTTCCTAATGGAACTAAAATCAATAAATCTTCCCCAGCTTGTCCTGCTCTTTTTGCCCCCATTCCTGCTTTGCCATTTTGTGCCCTAAAGTGTTGAGTATAGCGAAAATCAATCAAAGTGTTTAATTCTTTAGTAGCTTTAAAGATAACCGAGCCACCATTGCCACCATTGCCACCATCTGGACCGCCAAATTCGATGAACTTCTCCCTACGAAATGAAAGACATCCGTCGCCTCCGTTCCCAGCTTTTAAATATATTTTTGCTTCATCAAGAAAATGCATTTTTGGTTATATACTGATATATTGATTTGCTACATTAGTATATAGCACTATTTTGTTTTGATAGAAAGTAGTCGACGCAAAATTTAAGTAATAAA
>CALKVD010000094.1 GCA_937996615.1 uncultured Rickettsiales bacterium
AAAAACTTTATGCAACCGGCTGATTAAAGCCAAGCCGTTAGAACCAGTAAATCCTGTTAGCCACTCCAATCTTCTAGATTCTGGCGGTGGGTACTCGTTGTGCCATTCATCTGTGCTAGGCACAATGATACCATCTAACTTTTGATCTGTAGCCGCCGAATAATCCAAGAACAAACAACGCAGTAATTCTAGATTATTTGGCATTTTAAACATAAAAAACTAATTCATAAAGTTATTAACTGGCTTTTGGTGAATTAGCAAGTCGTTGTTGATATAGACTGATATTACACTATCATGTGATATCAAATTGCTAAAAAACTGGATACCCAATTCACTTTTTGGCCTGATAGCTTGATGAACCGAGATATTCTCTTCATTTTTTTCCCCACCATTGTTGGTCACAACTTTTACGCTACGAATTAAAATAATTTTCTCACCATCGTTTGCTAAAATAAATTCTAAATTTGATTCTTTTTTTATATTATTTAGCTCTGATTCTGAATTATAATTATTGTTCTGTTTTATTATCACTGCTTTAAATCTGATTTGATCAATAAGGCTATTTCTTTGGTACAATCCAATATGATACAATTTATTAGCAACTTGGGGGTATTCTAGAATTATTCTCTCAGCATTGTATAATAGCAACACTATAATCAAGGCTATTATATTTAATATAAATATAAAGAACAAAAAAAATCGCAACACTTTTTTAGAAACTAATTTTTCTTCTAAATTTTCTGTATATGATTCGATATTAAAGTCAGAATTGACAAGATCAGCTCTAGAATTTTGAGTAGAATAATCATCATCTATATTGTTATAGCTAACCTCGGATTCTTGATTTATTTTGGTGTTTGTTTGGTTATTATCATCACTAAAAGATATCGAATCAAAAGTGTCTACCTTATCGATATTGCCAGCTGGAATCTGGTTTATTGTGTTATCAGCGACAGTTGGGTTGATAAAATGCCCATCACCGTTGTCAGAATTTAAATCAATAGTCAACTCATTTTTAATTTCTTCAGGACTAGCAGTTGCGAGCCATTCATGTCCACATCTTATACAACGAACAAATCTGCCATCAATCCCGATATCAACAGCATTTGCCTTAAAATTAGTACCACAACTTTCGCAAACTAAAAGCATATTATAGTGCTACGCTGAATTCGCTACCGGTGCAAGTTCTGATGCCGCTGCACTTTTCAATCTTTTTAGCAATAATTTACGAATACTACGTGCTTCTGGAGAAAGAGATGAGACTCTGGTATCGAGGAGATATTGGTCTAAGCCGTGGTTATGTTCAATTGTACGCAAACCGTTGGAAGACAGTTTTAATGTGATTTTACAACCTAAGATTTCACTTTTGACA
>CALKVD010000095.1 GCA_937996615.1 uncultured Rickettsiales bacterium
AGGCGAAGACACTCTTTCCCTACACGACGCTCTTCCGATCTATTAACTGATATACCGATCGTTCTGGATATATCGCGAGGTCCCCTTGGCAAATGACCTCCATTCCTTCTTGGAGATGACTTTTGGTTGCGACACTTTTCCAGCAAATAGCGTTAAGTAACGCGCCACCATCTTTGAGGCTGAAATAGACATGGCCGGACGAAGCTATTTTTAGATTTGAGATTTCGCCGCGAATTGTAATGTCGCTGAAATTTTGGTTGACTAAATCTCGTAGAAGGGCTGCAATATTACTGACTGTATAAATAATATCGGTAATGTTTTCTTGCTGAGATTCTGGTTTTCTTTGGTTGACAAAAGAATCAGCTGAAGAGTTGGTGGATGTTGGTGATTGCGGCTGCTTCATTTCTGCTTTCGGAATAATGTTTAAAACATCGCTCATTGTATCGTTGTTGTTACCTGGTTGCGGAATAATATTCGAGGCTTGGCTCATTCCATCGTTTTTACCTGGTTTCAAGGTAATATTTGAGGCTTCATTTACTGCATCACTTTCACCTGCTTTCGGGGCAAGATTCGACGCATCATTTATTGCATCGTTTTTGTTCAACTCCGATTGTATTCCATTATGATTCATTTACTTTAAGTAATTAATAAAAAATTAGTGGCTGACATATTTTGCTGGTACTACAACCCCCTTGGGAAAAAGTGCATAATATCCTCCTGGATGTTTGGTGCTAAACGCTGTTTTTTCTGCAGTATAGCCTCTGCCCCAGAAGATATCAGCGCGGACAGCCCCTTTGATTGCTCCACCTCTATCCTGTGCTACCATTATTCTATGGTATAACGATTGATTTTTTAGCGAAGGTATTTCAACCCAAAACGGTAAGCCATAAGGAAATAAATCGGAATCAATTGCGATCGAACGTTCAGGGGTTAATGGAACTCCTTGGGCGCCAATTGGGCTCTCGTTATAGTTGCGTTTGAAAAAGACATATGACTTGTCGGTAGCTAGAATTTGCTTTGCTGTTTGGGGATTTGAATCAAGCCAATACATAGTTTCGCCCGGAGAAAAAATTAGCTGATTGCCAGTAGATTTCTGCAGTCTGGGGTAGATTGAATTATAAGAAAAACCATTACTATCGTCATATCCAAGTTTCATTTCCCCCCCTTTGCTCAGTTTAATCACACCAGATCCTTGAATATGCATGAAATATAATCGAGCTAAACTATTGACCCAAACTAGTTCAAGCTGTTTACCGTTTAATGCTCCATTAATTATCGCTGAACGACTTATTTTTTCGGTTCCTTTGACGCAATGGAGTTTTGCTGGCTTGGCATGTACTGGGTGTTGATAGGGGCCGTGTTTTTTGAGGCTACCTTCAAGTTCGATTTCATAATAACCAGTGAATAGACCTTTTGGATTTCCTGATTTATCTTTCAGTATTTTATATGGTATAAAATGGGTTTCCCAAAATTGCTTGGCTTGCTTTTCTCCCCAAATCCCAGAGGCTGCGTTGCACGCTTTCCGCCATTGTCCTATACGTCCTCCTATTGAAGTTCTTTTACTGACTGGGGAGGTGTCTCTTTGCTTCATCATGGTATTACATGATCTTAAGAAAACTTGTACAGCTTCGTAATGATTTTCATTTTGCCATCCTTTGAGTGTGGCAAATGTAGTTTTTTGAAAATATGCTTCGCGCGGCTTGATTGGTCGTTTGCAGGTTCCGCAACCAGTTAAAACCAAAGCGATGAATATCAGCAATAAGAACTTTGGCATATATCAGATCTAATTTACTAATGGATCAAGTTTGGTTTTTGTTATGAGTAGTCTATATTTTAATTTTATGTCTTCTGATCTATTGGACATGGTCAATACCAAGTCCGCTAGCTTTTTTTTGTAATTGCTTCAGCGTTTTGGTTATAGTTGTGACTAGTCGATCGCTGACAGAATCGCTACATCTCTCAAATTTAGACACGGCTTCACTTGCTTTTTCTTTGAGCTCGATTGCAGCTGAGTTTAGTTGCAGCAAAGTTCCTTGTAGCTTGAGTTCGGTTTCGCAGAGAGATACGGCACTTTTACGAACTATATCACTATTTTTGATGGAATTTATCCCTGAGCTGATTTTATCAGAAAATCTAGCCCCCAGATCCTTTCTACCGTTTTCAACCATAGATATAGCAGAAATTGCTTTAGCTTCCAGTTCTGCTAGTTTTTGCGCAGTAACATCTGATATATACTGTGAAGCCTTGGCTACCAGCTCTAGAGTTGATGATTGATTAGATTTGTTGATACTACGCATTTCTTCCATTTTAGCATTGATTCTTTCTTCTGAAGTGAGGACCAGGTTGTTTGCTAAACCAATTTTAGACATTGACCAAATTATCCATTTGTGGACGTCGAAATGATACCATTTATGGCCATTTCGATAATCTCTACCAAATGCATGGTGGAAGTTATGCCAATTTTCACCAAGGAGAAACAAAGCTAGCCACCATATATCAACCGAGCTGTCGTTGACATATTTTTTAGATCCATAGAAGTGACATAGTGAATTAACGCAGAATGTCATTTGTTGTTGCAGGGCTCGCCCTAAACCTCCAAGAATCAACCCTGCCAACGCCGCATGCAGGCTAATTTCCCAATAGAACAACATTCCAAGTAAAATAGGGGGGATGATATTCATAAAAGTTGCTATACTCCAATAGTTTCTTAGTTGCCAGGTGAGAATCCTATTGCGACCTAAAGTTTGGATTGTTGCTTTGTCTAGGTGTTTGGTAGTTGGTTCGCCGAAAATCATCCAGCCAATATGAGCCCAGAGAAAGCCTTTTAGTTTGCTTTTATATCTTAAAGGAGAGTGGGGATCTAGTTCGCCGTCAGCATAGGCGTGATGGAATTTATGATCAGATACCCAAGCTAAAACGGGTCCTTGCAGGCACCCAGAGCTCAGGACCATTAACGCTGTTTCGACCCATTTGTTAGCCTTATATGAATTATGGGACCAGAGACGGTGGAGTCCGATTCCCACTGCTATGTTTGAGCCATAGTATACTGTGGCAGCAATCAAAAAGTCTGTCAATGTCAAGCCATAGTGGAGGCCAAATAATATCGACAAAAGCACTAATAACAAAGGAAATGCTACCAATACAATTGTAACGGGTATATTGAGTTTTAGTTTTTGTTGTTGATTCTGGACCATGTGAGAGCGATATAAAAATAACTTTTATGGAAAAATAATTATAGCAAAAATTATCTCAAATGTCAAGTATATATAGTATGATTAGTTACTGTAAAAGTGAAATTATAATTCGTTAATATTTTAGCTGATATATGATATATAGTAAATTAAGTTGAAGTTTCCATATCAAATATTCTATTAGAATATTTGTGTTAGTATATTATTAATATTTTCAAAAATAGTAATAATATACAGCTTGGGGCAGTTGTGAGACGAGAAATTTTTAGGTAATGTTACTCTTCTAATATCCACACTCAAATCTCAGATTATACTAGCAGTTTTGGCGCGCCTGGCACATCCTCAGAACTTCTAAAATTTCCGTCTTTCGCAACCGCCCTAGTTTAAGATTTTAGAGATTATTAGTTCTATAGGCAAACCACAACTTAATTTACTATATCTGTCTTCAATGAATTGGTTCTATTTTTTAATAAATAAAAACTTGAATTCTTGGTTGAGAGTGTTGGGAATTAAAATCAGAAATTACCTTAAGGATTTTAATTCGGATCTATTGGCTTTTGGTGTATTGGGGATATAATTTAATAGTTTGATAAACCAAAACAGAAGCTTAATTTTTGATAAAATAGTGCGGTCAAAGAAAATCAATAAACCTTTGATGGTTGAAGAATCAAGACGCTCCAACCATTATTAGATTTGCCTTTAGTTGATTTTATCTTGAATAGAGCTGTACAACCAAGCTTGGCTCCTGTAAGCAAGGATAAGGAACTTCAGCGAAGTTTGGAACTTTCAGATAGGTAGCTGAAGTTTCTTTGTTGTTCCATTGTATATATTCCGGTAAACTGCGGTTTTCAGATTCGAGAGATTGCAAAATCATTGGGATATTTTTAGACGAATCCCGAACCGTCACAACATCCCCAGGCTTTAATATATAATTTGGTTTATTTACTATTTTACCATTAATCATAACGTGGCAATGGTTTACAATTTGTCTTGCTGCAAATGGGGTTGGGGCAATTTTGCTACGATAGACAAACGAGCCAAGTCTTGATTCGAGTAACCCAACTAGGTTTTCGCTAGTATCTCCTTTTAATCTTTTAGCTTCTTGATACATCAGTTTGAATTGTTTTTCCGACATATAATAGTAAAACTTCAGCTTTTGTTTTGCTTTCAGCTGCATTCCATAGTCAGTTGAGCGTTTATAGCCAAGAGTTGCGCCATGGGCTCCTGGAGGGCTGTTCTTCCTAGCAAAAGGATCTTTTTCTCTACCCCACAGGTTGACTCCTAGTCTGCGACTTACTCCGTATTTTCTGTTATGTCTATTGGACATTATTAAAATAAATTAAATTAGATCGATAATTAAGTACAATAATAATCAATTGTTGTCAACATTTGTATGAGATGTTTGTGTAATTTCATCTGAGTTTTGATTAGATTATCTTGTTGTGCTCTTCAAATCAGATGTATGAATTTTATCTTGTTGGGGGTGGTAATTGACTATCTTCAACGATTTCACCACCTGCTATATAATCTAAGTTCCGTTTGACTCTGATTGTACGTATTATGTCAGCAATTTCATTATAACCTTTTTGTGATGCTATTTGTTGTGCTGTAATTTGTGCATTGTTAGTAATGTCAATCGATGCTCCTGCATTTAATAAAAGAGATACCAATTTGATATCATTTCGTTTTACAGCAATAATTAACGGTGCGTCTCCGTTGGCACCGATTTCTCGGAAGTTAATATTTGCTCCGCGCTGCAACGCTTTTTGAACACCACTGATTGAACCAATTCTAGTAAAATCTATTAGAGCATCATTAGGGTTTGGATAGTAGTCAACCAAAATCCTAGCATTTCTGCCAAAATCGCTGCTGATATATTCGCATGGTCTACGGCCCCTATTATCTATAGTCATTATGTTGGATTTTGCTATTAGGAGCATTTTCATCATTTCAAAATCATTATTGATTGCTGCTAAGTGTAATGCTGTTTTGCCATCATGAGCTTTTAGTTCACTTTTTGCACCACGCATTACAAGATAGCGTGCTGTTCTGTACCTATGATTTTTTATTGCTTGCATCAACGGGCTATAGCCATTTTTCTGCTCTCTGGTGTTAATATCTGCTCCTCGTGTCAGTAATGCTTTTAATGTTGAGATATCGTCATTGCTCACAGCTTGGAATAGCATTGTAGAATATTCACGGTGGTAGACAGTTGTAGGTAAATGTTGATTGTTTTCCCCAAATTGTTTTTTGTTGATCGACTTTGGTAAAACTACGTTGCGATGATCATATATTTTGCGAGGCGCAATTTGATTCGGCAAATTAAAATGTTCTAAGTCTTCTTCGGGTAGTACAAATTCAGGTAATGCTAGTTTGCCATTTTTACCAACTTGGGGACGAATCTGTTTGTCTCTTGGTTCTGGTTTTATAGTTTTGGTTTTTTCTTTAGGTTTTGCCCCAATCTTAGTGTTAGCATTCTGATTTTTGTTATTTCTATTATAATCTATCTTCCCTTCCTGGGCTGGTGTTGGAATAATTTTGATCTCATTGGTAGGAGTTGCTTTCTTCTCATTATTTGGCTCCAATGTTTTATTGGTATTTGCTTGATCTTTTTGCTGATTTTTTTCTTGTGTTGTTATGTTAGATTGTGGCGTCAACGGCACTTTAATGCTTGCCTTCATTTTCTCATCTTTGCTGTTTTTGATCTCAGAATTTTCTATTACCTTTTTCTGTATTTTTTCCTCTGCTGTTGCATTTTTATTTTTTTCTATTTGTTTTAAATTTTGTGATGTTTTTTCTTGATTATGATTCAATGGTTTTTCTTTACGTTTTAGTATTATTGCTTTACTACTGAGATCGGTTACATCAGTTTTAGTTTTGGCAAACGAAAGTTGAGTCTTGGTTTCTTCTGCTGATTTAAGTGGTGTGTAGTTTTTGCTACCAAAACTATCCTGAGTTCGAGATTGCTTGTGTTCTTCTGATTTTGATCCCTGAGTGACATTGCTGATTTTGATGCTATCTTTATTTGTACTAGTGTTTGTATTGATAATATCGGTTTTTGTTTCTTTGACACTTTGTTTAGGTTTTGGTTCAAGATTTAATAAAGCTTTATCATATTTTGGGCTAATATTTTCTTCTGGGAGTAAGCAAAGCGATGTTTCTTCTGAGTTATCTAGAGGTGTCAATGGGAATGGATTTGATGATAAATCTGCGATTGATAGAGGTTTTGGTAAGTTAAAATTGCTTTGGTTAGAGATGTTTTTATTAGCATCTAGATTTGATGATGCCCCTGTAGGTTGTGCCGATTGTGCAGCAGCATCCCCACACCAAATACTTACCAGAAGTAAGTAAACTATTGCTATTTTTATTATAAAATTATTATTGTTCCTGTTTTTCATCAACCAGCTCAATAATTTTATCGTGAATCATTTTATTAACTATCACGCGAAGTTCTTTTTCTACCCACACTACAAAATCCTGTTTGGTAAGTAAATTATTTTGTGTCGCATTAACTGCATCAGCTCCTAAAATAATATCCAAACGATCCAATAGTTTTTGGATGTTATGCCTAGCCTGATGCATCACTCTGATAATATCATCTTGGGTCCATTTTGGCTGCATATTGCAAGGTTTTTCAAGATCTTCTGCTGTAATAATTTCAGTAAGTTCTAAAACATCGTCGTTGATTTTATGCAGCATTCCTTCTGAAAGAAGGGCCCGTATATTTTCGATACTATCTTTAACTTTTCGATCATTGGCATTCATTGATACTTTTTCAACAGAGATTAATGATTAGTAATTATAGGCAAATTATGAATGGTGATAGCCTTATTTGTCAATATACTGATTAATAATCGGCTAAGCATTTTAGTTTTTGCCTCTTGAATATTATTCAACACTAAATTATTTATTCCAAATCTGGAAGTAGTTTTAAAAATTAATACCAACTTTCTTTTCTTTATTGCTTATCTTTTTCATACTGATTCTCAAAATCTATATAATGACTACTGCACTATTATTAGTTGGTTGGCAAATACCCTTTAGTGATTTTTGTTTTGCCACAACAAGCTATTTCGTTTTCTTGTATTTGTGATGCTAAACTGTTTTGTGCAATCAAATCGCTGCAAGATTTTTTAGTATAAAGTTGTTTTAAATACATTAAACGATCGTTTAGGGTATGTTGGTTGCGAGCAGCATCAAGTTTTACCCAAGGGGTACAGGGGGCATATGATGTGAATATATGTGGTCTTTCGCAGCGTGCGGCAACATTTTGTAGCATCACATTAGTTTCACTGATAGCATACTCTATTCCTTGGCAGCTGAGATACTTATCATCATCTTTTACTATTGCAATGTTTTGCATATAAAACTGCGAACAATTGCATCCAGTCAATAGTATTATCGTTACAAGCAAAGAAAAAAGTCGCGACATTTTTATGAAAATAGTATTAAGTTATATTGCTAACCTACTTAATTTTTATATTATTTGCAATATCGCAAACTGAAAATTATTGCAAAATAAATTATTCCATCATCTAATCCGCATTGCATTTAGAACGACTACTATCGATGAGAGACCCATAAAAACAGCTGCGGCAATTGGAGTTGCGAACCCTAGAACCGCAAATGGTATAGCTATAACATTATATAGCAACGATAGGGCAAAATTTTGTTTCATTAGCTTCAGTCCTTGCTTTGCTGTTTCTATCATAAGTTGAATCGAGTTTAAATCTCCTTGCCATATGATATCGGCTTGATTATGGGAAATGACCATCGCTGTTGCTGGAGAAGCTGATACATCGGCGTTTTTTAACGCAGCAGCATCGTTTAAGCCATCACCAATCATGAATACCTGATGTTCACGTTTCCATTGATTTATCATATCATATTTTTGTTCTGGTGTTGTGTTAGCGTAATATTCTTCAATCCCAAGTAGATTAGCAATATGCTTAACATTAGATTCATTGTCACCAGACAAAATAATCAATCTCTTGACTTTAGTTTTGATATATTCAATTAGAGAATAAGCTTCGGGTTTTAATTTATCAGCAAAACATAGGCGGTATAGTTTAACAGCTTCAAAAGCTCCATCTAGATTATGCGTAACAATTGCTAACCAAGAATGGATTATATATTCATTAGATTCTTGGTTCGAATTAGTTTTTTCTTCTAGTTGATTGCTACTGATTTTTTGATCTAAATTCCTAACACACCACTCATATTTTCCTAATCTTATGGTAACTTGCTTGTTTTTCTTTTTGGTGTATTTTCCTTCTATCCCTTGGCTTTGTTTTTCCTCAATATCGCTAATCTCAATCGCTTTATCGTTGTTTGTTGAGGCGACTATAGCTTGGCAAACATGATGCTTGC
Source organism: uncultured Rickettsiales bacterium (assembly GCA_937996615.1). GTDB lineage: Bacteria > Pseudomonadota > Alphaproteobacteria > Rickettsiales > Midichloriaceae > CALKVD01. The sequence goes on from CALKVD010000095.1 coordinate 8,562, forward strand.
TATGCAAAGCTAATCCCAACGCTAATTTCTTTGCTTTTGAATCTAGAATGTCCGAATTTATCCATTGTGGTTTACCAACTGTGAGCGTACCTGTTTTGTCAAAAGCTATCATATTAAAATTAGCAAGTCTTTCCAGAGCATCACTTCGTTTTAAGATTATTCCACTTTTCATCATCTTTGTGATCGCTGCAATTTGGACTGCTGGGACTGCTAGCCCAAGAGCGCAGGGGCAGGTTATTATCAGTACCGAGATAGAATGTAACAAACTAGTTGCGATCGTTGTGCCATGATATAGCCATAAAGCAAAAGTAAATAGCCCAATTCCTAGCACTGCTGGGGTATACCAACCAGCAACTCTGTCTGCTATTGTGCGGTATTTGCTTTTGTTGCGTTCTGCATCGTGCATTAGTTGAATTATTTGAGCTAAAATTGTATTTTTTGATTTTTTTTCAGCTTTTATTTTGATTTGCCCTTCAAGATTTAAACTACCAGCAAAAACATAATCTTTCTTCCGATATTTTTGCGGTATACTTTCTCCTGTGATGATACTATTATCAATCAATGCTTCACCTTCAATAATTGCACCATCGATTGGAATTCTTTCTCCATTTTGTACAACTACAACATCGCCAAGCTGGATTTTATTACTATGCACTAGTTTAATAGAACCGTCCGTGTTCAAAACTGAAGCAACAGTTACCTGGCTATGCAAAAGGGTTTGAGCTGATTGATAAGCTGAATTTCTTACTTTTAAATCTAGGTATCTTGAAATTAAAAGAGCGAAAACTAAGGATGATGCAGCTTCATAATAGGTCATACTTGAATTGAGGATAGTTTCTTGTACGCTAATCATTAATGTTGCAACTATTGCAATACTAATTGGGACATCCATATTACTCGCTTTATTGCGTGCTGCCGCAATGGCGCTGCGGAAAAACGGTATACTAGCGTAATATATGCATGGTATAGTAATTGCTCCAGCAATCAAATTCATTATTAATCTTGAATATTCTCCCATATCATTGGTCCAGTTATTTGCCCAGATTCCCATGCTTATCATCATATTTTGTACCCAAACAAATGCTGCGATGATAATACACTTCAGTAAATAGCGTTGCTGGTCCTGTTGCTCTGCGTAGTTTTTGTTTGCAACAAATGGTAGAGCTTTATAACCTAGGCTATAGATAAGTTCTATGAGTTGTTTGAGTTCTCTCTTTTTTCTTGCTTTTCGGTGTTGTGTTTTACTTTTTTCTTTTGATTCAGTGATTATCCATTTTAAATTCAGCACTTTGGTACTTAAATTGATTGTGGCGCCAAGAACATTCGGTTGTTTTTTTAATGCGTTTTCGATTAACCATATACAGGAGCCACAATGAATTCCTTCAATGATTAAATCAACTTCTCCAATTACTCCATTGTCAGATTTGTTAAATGTTGCATATTCGCTATAATCTACTTCATTTATCATATTAGTGACAGTTGTGGGAGAGCTATTATATATTTCAGTGCAAAATTTATAGTATTGCAACAAGTTCAGCGATGACATGATTTCATTAGCTACTCTGCATCCGCTGCAGCAAAATCTTTCATTGTTCAGAGTTTGATTATTGCAATGGGCGCATTTCATCATTTTACTATTTTTTAACTATAAAATATATCCATCGTTTTGCCAAGTAAGCCAAGAAATATTTTTTGTATCTAATTGTGGTTTGGAATTCGTTATATCGAAATTATTATGTTCTAGATTTTCTAAATCTAATCTGTGTAACTTTAACCTCAACCTTGAAATATGGGTCTCAATTGTTGAAGTATTAATCTTTTCACTATACTGCCAAACATTTTTGAGCAGTTCTTCCTTGGTTACAACTATTGCTTGATTATAACACTTATGATTTAAAATATAAAATAATAAATCCGCTTCTTTATCAGTTAAATTGATAATTTTGTTGTTGGTTTTATTGTATATAATTTTACGCCTATAATCAGTAAGGTAATTTTTCTTAAAAACTCTAATGTTGCTAACACAGCTTGCAATACAATTGTTGATCGTTGCTATCAAATCTTGTATTTTGAAGGGCTTTTTAAAAACAAAATCAAATAACTCATCTTGGTGGCAAAAACTTTTTTCTGATTTATCATCTGTTGCTTCAGTTAAGTGATCATTTTCTTCCGCTTGACTATGAAAATCAACTAAATAGATTCCAAATGCTTGATAATAATTAATATCCAGCTGAATCTTTGGTGGCAATTGTTTTGGTGTGCTATCTTTAATTAAAACTGCAACATAAATAGAATCTACTGGAGGTTTTTCTGATATTTGATATAATTCAGATGAAGCTGCTCTTGCTAATTCTCTGGATATGACTTTATCCTTTATGTCGATTATCACATGTAGCATTAATAATCACAATCGATGGTTGTACCTATTACCTAACCTGTTTTGTTTTGGTTTTTTCAAATCTGCCAATGTTTTTAGCAAATTGTTCTATTATGCTCATTTTATTACCTTCAACGTTAATTTTTTGGTCAAGATATGGCACTTTATTATAAGAGTTCATTCTATATTCTCGGACAGAGGTGACAATATCAGAATTGTTAAATCTGATTTCTACTACTCTTTGATCTACTGTTTCTGGCCAAGATGCTATATTATGTTTGAGTTTTTGTTGAATATAGACAAATGTTTTGGGTGAGATAGATTCAGAAGCAATTGTCGGACTTCCCAAAGCTTCAATAACTTCTGATTTTTTTGTTACATTCAGAATGAATTTAGGTTTTTTACCACCTTTATTATAGTTGTAGTTGTATCCATGTGTAGGGGTCTTATTGCTGCAGCCACTACAAAAAAAACAGATTGCGAGCAGCAATAAGATCGAAGATATCGAGAAGCGAGAGAATGATGTATAAGCCGAAGTTATCATGTAAGACTTGTATCAATTAAGTTTTGTATTAGTATATGTATAACTTTATAGCAAGCTAAAAAACTAAACACAAGTAGATAACTTGAATTTTATAATAAATTTATAGATGCCACACTATTCTAATATCGAGAAACGTAAACAAATTGCCTCAAATTGGTTCCAGACTTTGCGTGATAAATTATGTATTGAATTTGCTGCGATTGAAGCTGAGTATAGCCAGAGCACTGAATTTAATAACCCGCAATTTATCAGGAAGCAGTGGTCCAGAGATGGCGGAGGAGGCGGTGAAATGTCGATTATGCGTGGCCAGGTTTTCGAAAAAGTTGGTGTTAATATTTCAACTGTATATGGAGAATTGAGTAATGTTTTTGCTAAAGAGATACCCGGAACTAAAAATTCCCAACAATTCTGGGCCAGTGGAATCTCTCTGGTAGCCCATATGCACTCTCCTTTTGTTCCTGCGGTTCATATGAACACCAGATTAATCGTCACTGAAGAATCTTGGTTCGGGGGAGGTGCTGACATGACCCCTGTCTTTGACGTCGCTGCCGATACCAAAATGTTTCATCAGGCTTTAAAAAATGCTTGCGATAAAATTGATTTGGCATACTATCCTAAATTTAAAAAGCAATGCGATGAATATTTCTATCTGCCTCATCGCAAAGAAACTCGGGGTGTTGGTGGTATTTTCTACGACTATCTCAATACCGGCAATTGGGATAAAGATTTTAAATTTACTAGATTAGTTGGCTCAGCTCTTTGTGAAGTATATCCTAAAATAGTGAGGAAATACATGCTAAAACAATGGTCGCCAGCAGAAAAAGAGCAACAATTAATAAAACGTGGACGTTATGCAGAATTTAATCTATTATATGATCGCGGAACCAAATTTGGACTTATGACTGATGGTAACATCGAGGCAATCTTTATGTCGATGCCGCCTCAGGCCAATTGGTAAAAAATAGTTATGTACCCTAGTAAAAAAAACAAGTAAATTTTAATAAGAAGAAAAGTGAATAACAAGTTTGAAAATGTTTTAGGAGAAGAAAATTTTGAACTAAAAGAATGTCTCGAAGGCAAGGTTTTGGTTGCGTCTCCTCACTTAGAAGATCCATATTTCGAAAAGTCACTGGTATATATTTGCGCCCATGACGCAGGGGGAGTTATTGGCATAATATTAAATCATCCAATAGGCCAACTATCTGCTGAAGAGCTGTTCCAAGGATATAGTAAATCAGAAGGTCGAGAGCAAAGGGTTGTGTCATCAATGGCCAAAAAAAGTTATCCTATTCTTTTTGGTGGACCTACTAATGGTGACATCCTGGTTGCGTTGAGTATTACCAAAGAGCAGGAAAAAGTTTTTGCTGATAAAAGCAAAGTCAATCTACATATAGACGCTAGTGCCTTTGTTAGGGATATTGCTAAAGACAAGCTCAAGGTCAGCAAATGTCTTTTCGCCAAAGGGATTAGTGCCTGGGATACTTCTCAATTAGAACAGGAATTGCTTGAGGATAATTGGTTTGTGATCGAGCCAACTGTGGATCTAATCTTTTCTCAAAAGCAAAAAGATAAATGGGAGGAAATAGTTCATAAAAAATTAGGCATCACTGATCTGAGTTGTTTTGTCTGTTATTCTGGACATGCATAATCTTTGATATAGCATAATGCTATAATAGCTTATTTTCTATATCTGGGATTATGCATTTTTTTGTTTTTTAAAACTTTAGGCACCTCGCTCAAGCGGATTATGATCTGGTTATGAATTTTTTAGATATATTTTTTATATTATCTTCTGAAGCCTTAAAACGTGCCAGTTTAGCGTCAATCTTTTTGCTAATTGCATCAATTTGATCATGCAACCCTTCTTTTCGCGTTTTTTTAGCTTGTTTAATGCTTCCTTGAGCTAATCCTGATACTAGTGATGATATTATCATGGTAGCTGCTCCTATTAGTATTACAGCTAGTAGCCCACCTCCGAGCAAATAAGCAGCTGTTGCTGCAGCGACTACTCCTAAACCAAATGTAATTTTATTCATATTTGCATATGTACCACCAAGAGTGCCCCGGACATAATCGCCTTTAGTATAACCTTGTTGAGGAGATATACCTTGGACAAGTTTTTCAATTTTTTCTTCATATTTCTTTTTAAGCTTTTCTTTATACTCATTGGATTTTTCTATTATTTTTGCATTGTCGGGGTTTAGCATATATGTAACCATTTTTTGTTGTTTTATGCTATTATAATATAACATTATAACAATTGTGTCAACATGTTATAATGTTATGATGCAAAATAATTTGTACTGAAATTGGTGACTTTGGCCCTTAGCTTTTTCTGCCAGTTAATCCCAAAATTGAATGCAAAATAGAATAGTAAATTCTAGCGATAAAATAGCTCAATAATCCTGAATATATTACATCACTCAAGAAGTGTTGCCCAATTGCAACGCGTCCCAATCCCGCAATCAATCCAGCAATAGTCACTGTAGCAAAAGCTATTTTCCTGGATCTGATGTTATCTAGCCAAAATATGATACAATATAGGCAAAAAACAGCAGCTGAATGACCAGAAACAAACGAATAGTATAAGTCATTGCAATCAATTTGCCTATAATTAATCTGGAAGAGGGGATAAAAAGTTTCTGTTCCTCCAAATTCTTGGATGATATATGGTCTTGGGCGGCAGTATAATGGTTTGACTAGGTGATAAATTACAACTCTAGCTGTAGCTAAAGTTAGTAGTGAATGTATTGGGATAAAATAATGTTTTGGGTTTAACGATTTGTTGCTAAAAAATTTCTTGGCTCCATTAATTGCGATAAAGGTTATAAAAAATGCTAGTAATAAAATAGGCATGATATTGGCTGCTTTCACTATTATACTGTTGGTTAAAAAGCGATTTGTTGCGGTATCGAAGAGCAACCTTGAGAATTCTATGTCTAGATTGGGTTGTAATAAAAAAAGCGAACTAAAGCCAGCAAAACAAAGTAACACAAAGATTAAATCAAGATTATTTACAATAAATTCGTAATTTGATGTTATTTTAATCATAAAATCCATGTTTACTTGTGTTTTAGCGTTTTTTGCCAATCAATCAAGGGCAAAATCATTAGCAATAATAATAGAAACAAGACATAAATATTTTGAGAGGAGAGGCTTTGAATTAAAAAATTGACCACAATAATAATAACGCAAATACCACCAGCGATTCCTGATAATTTGCTGCTCTTTTCTCTGCTATAGGTATATCTTCCTAGCATGATTGAGCTACAAACCCAATATAAAACCAAAGAATAAAGCGGCCAAGTTATTCGATGTGTCAGACTGATAATACCAGCGTTGCTAGCTTTTGCCTCGGTTGATTCGCGAATTTTAGTTAATATTTCTAATATAGTTAATTCTTTATAGTCTATTTCTCTGCTATGGATTGAAAGATCGGAAGAGCGTCGTGT
>CALKVD010000096.1 GCA_937996615.1 uncultured Rickettsiales bacterium
TTTTATGTCAGCAGTTCTAGAATTGGTTTCGCTCAACAAAGGATTTGGCTTGGATTGTGATCAACCTAGAGATTTGGATTCTACCTTTGATGGGTTAATTTTAAATAATCTCAACTGGGAGTTGAGCCAAGGCAAGATTATAGCTATTGTTGGGCGTTCTGGTTCTGGTAAAAGCACGCTATTGCATATTGCAGGATTGCTTGAAGAGCCTGATAGTGGTGATGTGGTAATTATGGGGCGCAGTTCTAGGAAGTTGAGCGATGACGAGAGGACTGCGATGCGTCGCGATAATATCGCATTTGTATATCAGTTTCACCATTTGTTAGCGGAATTTGATGTGATCGAAAATATAATGATGCCGCAATTGATCAGGGGAGTAAAAAAGAAAGAGGCTGAGAAAATTGCTGTTTCCTTATTAGAGAAAGTTGGTTTAGCTGAAAAAGCTCGGCAAAATGTCCAGACACTTTCTGGAGGGGAGCAGCAAAGGGTTGCGGTTTTGAGAGCTTTGGCTGCCGATGTCGGGATTGTTTTAGCTGATGAGCCAACAGGGAATTTGGATGAGCAAAATTCAGCAATAGTTTTTGATTTGCTGGCTGAATATGCGAGGAGCAGAGGCAAAGCAGTAGTAATAGTGACACATAGTCGTGAGATAGCGGAGCGTTGCGACGAAGCTTGGATTTTGGCTGGTGGTATTTTGACCAAAGGATAATTGTTATGATTGAATAGCAAAATAATACAATAAAATAGTGTGATGCATTGGGTGTGTTCTGCTTTAGGGTTGTCATTTTTTCAAGCAACATCAATATAAGAATCTTTGATGTATTGGTCATCCAAGATTTGATTCAAAAACTACCAGAAAAGAGCATCGTTGTTATCGATAATGCTGGCTTTGACAAGGGAAAAGGCATGATCAAGGCGCTTCGGGACTCAGGGCACATCCTTCTTTATTTGCCTGCATACTTCTCCAGAGTTTAACTCAATTGAAAAAAATGGGTCCAAGCAAAAACTGCGTAAAAAAAACTATCTCTCAATCGAACACCTCTTGTTCTTCCAATTCTTATAATCATTTTATACATATTTGGGTATAATAAAAAATTTGGTGGGGGCAGAAAAACCCACTGTTGCCGGTTAAAGCTGGCAGCAGTGGGTTTTTTTGTTGCTTTTTCCTGAGATAGAAAAGGTAAAAAGTGAAAAAAAACAAATCAAACAATAATTTAAATAACATTTATTTTTAATAAAACATATGTACAACGAAAAAAATACTAATCACAAATATTTCAATAAAAAACAATCTTTATATGAGGATGATATGCAAAGAGATGAAGAAAAAGAGGTAAATCAAGAATACGAAATCTACTCTACAAATGATAGTGGTGATAAAGCAAAAATCAAAATGCAACGCCCATTGGTTGCGGCTAATGGAGGAATAACTTCGATTAACATCACTGTAGATAATCGTGCTGAGAGTTTATATAACGAAGCATTTATGCGCTATCTACGTAAAGGAATAGAGCCAGAGAGAGGTGGCAATTGGCAAAACGATACTTATGGTAAAGACGAAGGATATCGCGTTACGAAGCGAATTGCTGATAAAATAACCAAAGGGTTAAATAATATTTCGACAATGCGTTCGGTTGCAGAGGTGATAACAGTTTCTCGCGATAGTTATGATAGAGTTGATATGCCTGAATACTTTAAGGCTGGTTGGTCGATGGCGGAGGTTGAGGCCAATGATTCGATGGATATTAAAAAAACCAGGGTACCAGTTTGTGAGCTTTATGCCCAGCCAAAGGCGACCCAACAATTGCTTGACGATGCTAGTATTGATATTGAAAGCTGGTTAGCAAAAGAGCTGGTTGATGGGTTTTGCGATGCTGAAGAAAATGCTTTTATCAATGGTACTGGGGTTGGTATGCCTCAGGGTGTTTTAAATTCTGGTCTAAAAGGAATAGATACTATAGCTCCTGAAATCACAGTCGATGACCTATTGCGGTTGTTTTATAGCTTGGATTCTAAATATACGGCTAATGCTAAATTTATTATGGGACGTGAAGCTATTCATGCATTGCGTACCTTGAAAGACAGTACTGGTCGCTACTTGTGGCAATCGTCGACGGTTCCGGGGCAAAACGATACACTAATGGGTTGTGAGGTTTTGATTTCGCGTCATATGCCTAAATTGCGTGATGCGATGCAGGGTCCGATGATTCCTGGTGCTGCTGCTGTGATGCTTGGAGATTGGAGTAGGGCATACCAGATCGTCGACCGTCAGGATATTAGGGTTTTGCGTGATCCATTTACTCATAAGCCTTATGTTAAATTCTATACCACTAAGAGAGTGGGAGGTAGCGTTAATCGGGGTAATGCTGCTAGGATTTTGCGAATCAGAAAATAGGTTTTGGTGATGTAAAGATCTAAGATAGCTATTTATGATTTTTATTTATTAAATATTTGTTTATCCAAACTAGCGAGTGGTCAAAATTAAGTCGAGCTAAGATTTTGAGATTAGTATCGATATTTTTGTTTCAAGGTACATTCGGTAGAGTATGATATATTTTCAAGATATAAAAATATATTAATATATCATATTGATATATTAACAACAGGATATGTTGCTATATGTATGTAATGGCATAATAGCAACATATCAATCAATAATGATTATTGTTACAACCCAAAATCTTTGATCAATCAAGGTAAAATTCAGCTGATTAAATCTTTGACTCAATTTTCAGTTCAATATACTGATTCTTCTTGATGATTTATCTGTTGTTATTCAAAAAGTGGTAGGCAATTATTGACAGGAAAGCTGAGTATAATCAAAAAAAAGTAAAAAACAAGCCTGTATTATCAGTTTTATTTTGCTATTATCAATAATGAGGGGTGACAGAAACGAACTAACGAATGCATTTTTTCTAGTCAATATCGTGTAGTGCTTGTTTTTTTGTTGCTCCTTGTTTTTTTGCTTTAAGCTGGTGGGCCAACTTTGGTGCGGATAGAGGGACTTGAACCCCCATGCCTTGCGGCGCCAGAACCTAAATCTGGTGCGTCTGCCATTTCGCCATATCCGCGGATCGAGGAATGATTCTAGCTTATCTCAATCAAAAAAGCAAGAAGAAAATGATATTAATGAAAAATGATTATGATATGCTAACTAGTAATTATGTTGATCCTATTGCGATATATGCAGATCAGCGTATCGTGAGAGTACGTAACTTAGGGACTAGGCCCAATTAAAAATGTTTGCAACGGGAAAAGACTATGGTTGCAGACCTGTCTAGTCAAAGCGCACCTAAGTAGTTCGATCTGCTCCATTTTCACACTATCAGAGGATTTAACATGACTGACGTATTAGCTGGAATTCGTGAATTCACTGGCTATGTACTCGCTGCCGCCAGCATGTTCGTAGTTCTATTCATTATATTAATCTTGAGTGGCAAGGTTGATTTGTTCCGAGTGTTAAACACCTAAACTTCAAAGGCTTGCGATTGATGACACGCACTAGATCGATTAAAAAGTTAAAGTATATGTTCATTAAGCGTAAACACATCCCGTATCTACGTTTATGTATGCGTTGTGGTGGTGGGTTACGTATTATTAAGAAAGAATTACCAGAATAAGGAATTTAAAATGAATATCGGTGATAAAGTAATATCTACACATTCTTCAGCACAAAATATTTGTGGAGTTATTGTCCGACCTAATAAACAAGATGTTTATTTGGTAGAACTTGAAAACGGCATAAAAAAAGAATTTCATAAACACTGGTTAATACCAAATACAGATAATATTAAAATAATTAATGGGTATCTAGTTAAACAAGCTTTTGAAATATGTCCATCTCCACCAGTCAGTATTGGTACAACTACATCTTTTGAAAATGTAATTAATAAGCTTAAATCTTGTGATCCAATATCGTGTATTTTTGAAAAATTAATATTGGTTCAATATAGTACTAAAATTGTTGCCATATCCGGTGAAAATTTTGATAGCTTTTATACGAATTCATTGTTATATGAAACTACAGACTATCGTTTTTTTCTTCATAGTTTAATTACTGATTGTACAACAATTGATGAAGTTAAACAAAAACTTAAATTAATTAAAGTTGGCGATTATAAAATTGATCGTGGTGTATTTAGCCATGTTAGAGTTATAAAAGATGGAATGATCACTAGGCCAACGTCGGTTAAACGGGTAAAAAATAGTGATGATTTTGTCATTAGCGAATTACGTAAAACATTGAAAAATGATGCAACTGTACCAGAAGTAGCATATGAAATTTATAAGTTAATAAATAAGAAAGTGATTTCTACGACTGTAGGTAGTGTGTTAATTAAGCAAGGAAAATTGGAAAAA
>CALKVD010000097.1 GCA_937996615.1 uncultured Rickettsiales bacterium
CATGTGTTGACCGAGCTGACTTGCCAATTTTAACAAAAACCTTTGGCAAACGGAAAGCATGGCTAATCGCGTCCCAATTTGGAGTATGTGCTAGTTTGTTCCTGATTGCCAGTCTTGAACCCAAAAATGATCTAACAGTATTAATATTATGCTCTTGTTTGTTGGCTTTTTTTGCAGCAACTCAGGAAACAATAATGCTAGGTTATGATATGGGTAGAATGTCAAAAGAGGAATATGGTATTGGTGAAGCTATGCGTGTTGGTTTCTATCGTATCGGAATGGTCATTGCTAGCGCTGGAGCATTGTATCTAGCAAACTTTATGTCTTGGAATAAAGTATATTTGATTATGGGGGCCATTTCCGGGATTGGAGTTATTGCAATGATGTTGGTTGATGAGCCGGAATATAAAATTGATACTGGTGAGTCGGATCGTGAAAAAAAAGCGCGTGAATATTTGCAAAATCACCAAAGAGTTAACCAAAAATATGCCAAAATTCTAGGTTGGATTCACTGTGCCTTTATTGCCCCAATTAGCAATCTGATGCGTCAACAAAACTGGCTGTTGGTTTTGCTCATAATGTTTTTATATAAGGCTAGCGACAATCTAATTGGCAATATGCATAACATATTTTATTCATATATAGGTTTTTCTAAAATAGAAATTGCTAATGCTTCCAAAATATTTGGAATGTTTGCTTCAATTACCGGAGGCATTTGGGGCGGCATTTTAGTTTCACGGATTGGAGTGATCAAATCATTATTTTATGGCTGTATTCTCCACAGTATTGGTATCGCTTCTTATCTTGTTTTATGTGAGACTGGGTATAATATAATAATGCTTTATGTGATTGTAGGAATCGAACACTTCACAGGAGGATTGCGCACCACCGCTCTTTTCGTTTGCCGAATGCACTATTGCTCAGAGACTTATGCAATTACCCAATTAGCATTAATGTCATCAATCATCACACTAGGCCGCACGACTTTTTCTTCGCTTTCTGGCTTTCTTATAGAATCATTGGGTTGGAGTTGGTTTTTTGCTGTTGCAGCGCTATTATCATTACCGGGCTTAGGTTTGGTTCTGCTGTTGGGTCGATTAGAGAATTCAGCTTTAGATTGCAATAATCCTATGAAAAAAAATAATCAAAAATAGCAACAAAATAAATTTTGCAAATTATTTCATAAATTAAATAAAAAAACACTTTATTACTAACTACATATATGTTACAATCAGCGAAGGTATTCAAACCAAATCACTAGATCCCGTAGCTCAGCCGGTAGAGCAACTGACTTTTAATCAGTAGGTCACGCGTTCGAATCGCGTCGGGATCACCACTTTTTTTATTCTCCCATACTTCCTCTATTCTAAATCGTGAGGTATACTGTTTATTATCAAGAGATATAAAAAACAAATTTTCATAGAATATATATTTTTATCCTTGCAGAAACCTTGTACAAAGGCTAATTATTATTATCATTATCACAACTCATTAGAGGCATTGTTTTTTATGAACTCTTATCAAAATTTAATTAAATCTATTCAAAGCAATGAAGCAAAAGATCTCGCGTCATTACTCTATTATCCGTTTGATTCCAATGGCTTTCAAGATTCTAGACTTGAACTCGACGACATAAAATTTGGCATATCAAGGATAATTGATCTATTAGCAAGTACTAAAAATAACCAACCTTGGATATTGGACATAACTCAAACTCAAAAAACAAGTGATATGCTAATGATCACTGTTTTAAATCAACCTGCAGAAATTATTATCGATACAATTGTCTCGATTCTCCAATCGCAACGAATCAGCATTAAATGGTTTGTACAAAAAAATCTATATGTAGAACGAGGAGTAACTGGTAATATTATTAGCATATCGCAACCAAATCACACACAAAAAGATCAAAATCAAACCATTTCATCCCTGATCTCATCTAAAAATATAATGAGCTTACAGCTTTTTGTTGAATCTCCATTCGAAAATCTAGAGAGTTTAGATAAATTCCGCAACAACATCAGTTCAGCTTTGAATGATACTAACTTAGCTATAAGAGATAAAACTAAAATAACCAAAAAGCTGGAAGCTATTGCCCAAGAACTGGAACAAAAGCCAGCCGACAACTATGGTGCCGAACGTAATTTAATTCAACCAGAGATTGCGAGTTTAATCCGCTGGCTACAGGCTGGCAATTTCGAATCTCTAGGATATAGCGAATGCAAAATTGAAAATCAAAAATTAATTAATTTAGATTCAGGAGAGACTTATGGAATTTTGTCAAATCCCAATCCAAATATCAGTGACATTATTACGATAAGAGACGAAATAAACCTAGAACAAGAAAACTTTAGTATAGCATATAGCAACAAGATTTCGTCGGTCTTAAGAGCAAATAATATGGATTGTATTTTGATCAAAAACCCTAGCAATTCCAATACACAAAACACATTTCATGTTATTTTAGGATTTTTCTATTCTACGATCTATTCTCAAGCAATAACAGATATTCCAATTATTCGTCACAAAATTAAGCAAATTTTAGCCGCAGAACCATTTCAAAATGATTCCTATAACGCACGCGAAGGAGTCAGAGCGATCCAATTCCATTCTCGCTCAGAGCTATGGCGCCTCAACCAAGATCAAATCAAAACAATGATGTGGGATCTAGCTCAGTTGCATATTCTGCCTCGGGTCCAAGTTACCTTGAATCTTGATGATCAAAATCATTCTGTCAGTGTATTAATTTTTGTACCCAAAGCTAGATTTAGTACTAACATCAGAACAAAAATTGAAGAATGGCTATCTAAAGAGCTGAAGGCATCAAACTGTAAACGTTATATACAAGTTACAGACTTGCCATTGGTTAGAGTTCATTTGGTCTTTTTTCTTGGAAATGCATATAGCAAAAATATTGATATTAAAAGAATTGAAACCCAAGTTACCTCAATGCTTTCAGATTGGGAAGACCAGTTGCAAGCTGAGTTACATAAAAAATATGGTATTGTCAAAGGTAATGCTAAACTATTACAATATTCCAGCGCCTTCTCGCCAGATTATAGTCTCCGTTTTTCTGGAGTACAAGCGATTCATGATATTGACACCGCCGAAGTGGTAGTTGCAACAAATACTGTGCAATATAACTTTTCTGCCGCACAATATGATAATATAATAGAACTAAGAGTATACTCTCGCAATCACCCCCTAGAGCTTTCTGCTATCACCCCCTTGCTTGAAAATCTTGGGTTTATTGTTATCAATATTGCAAACTATGATATCAAACTCCAAAATGGGAGCAACGAAACAAAACATGTATACTTACAACACTTAAACCTCAGACCTAAACACCTAGAACTTTGGACCTTATTAACCAGCGCCAAAAAGCAAAATCTTGAAATAGCAATGGCTGCAATATACTATGGGTTACTTGATGACGATTGTTTCAACAAACTCATAACTTATACCGATTTAAATTGGAGAGAAGCTAATGTTCTGCGTGCAATTGCCAAGTATATGAAGCAAGGCGGAATTCAAACTTCAGTTGAAGAAATTGCCAGCATAATAATTCAAAACCGAGAAGTAGCAGAAGGGATCTTTGGTTTATTTGCAGAAAAATTCCTCAACAAAAATTCTGTAACTGCTAACATGATAGCAAAATCAACAGATCTAATATTGCAAAATATAAACAAAATAACCTCAACAGAAGCAGATAAAATATTCAGATGCTATCTAGATATTATCCTGGCTATGTTAAGAACCAACTATGACCAAACTGATATCGATGGTAGAAATAAATCCTACCTTTCTTTTAAGATAGATTCAGCTAAAGTCACTTGGCTACCATTACCCTATCCTTATTGCGAAATCTTTGTCTATTCTAATAGATTTGAAGGCATCCATCTCAGGGGAGGCAAAGTTGCAAGAGGTGGGCTAAGATGGTCTGATAGATTCAATGATTACCGCTATGAAATACTGGGATTGATGCAGGCCCAAGTTACTAAGAATGCTGTCATAATTCCAACTGGAGCCAAAGGAGGCTTTGTGATCAAAAGTGTTAATCCTTCTGATAATGAAGCATTTTTTAACGAAGGTGTTGCCTGCTATAAACTATTTTTGTGTGGACTTTTAGATATTACTGATAACCTAATCGATGGAAAGATAGTAAAACCTCAAAGAGCTATTTGCTATGATGATAATGATCCATATTTAGTTGTAGCTGCTGACAAAGGAACTGCATCGTTTTCTGATTATGCTAATGAAGTTTCATCTTGGTATAAATTTTGGCTAGGCGATGCATTTGCTTCTGGTGGATCACAAGGCTACAGCCACAAAGATATCGGAATCACAGCTCGGGGCGCTTGGGTTTTAGCCAAACAACATCTAGCCAGAATCAAAATAGATCCAGACCTTAATCCATTTACAGTTGTAGGAATTGGCGACATGTCTGGTGATGTTTTTGGTAATGGTTTATTAGGCGCAAAATGCATCAAATTAGTTGCAGCTTTTAACCATATGCATATATTCATTGACCCAAATCCTGTCAACTTAGAAAAAAGTATGGCCGAACGACAACGTCTTTTTGACCTACCTGGATCAAAATGGTCGGATTACAATCCCGAGCTAATTTCAAGCGGTGGCGGTGTATTTTCTCGCAACCTTAAAACAATCACAATCACTCCAGAGATGCACCTTGCTCTTGGCATTCCTCCACATATCACAAAGTTGTCTCCAAACGAAATGATAATTGCAATTCTCAAAGCCCCAGTAGATCTACTCTGGAACGGCGGCATAGGAACATATGTAAAAGCAGAACACGAAAGTCATCAAAATGTTAACAATCGCACCAATGATTGCTTGCGTATAAATGGAAATGAATTAAGAGCTAAGGTTGTAGCTGAAGGAGGTAATCTAGGATTCACACAATACGGCAGAGTAGAATATGCAAGAACTGGAGGTTTAATCAATACCGATTTTATTGATAATTCTGGTGGGGTTGATTGCTCCGACCATGAAGTCAATATCAAAATAGGTATAGCACCAATGGTCGTTGACGGATTGCTCGATCAAAATTCTCGCAACAACCTCCTAGCCTCAATCACAACTGAAGTTGCTGATAGTGTGTTGCGCCATAATGAGTTACAAGGTCAGTTAATTGATATTGAAGAATCTCAGGCAGCAAAGAATATAGCAGGACATTCTTGGCTCATAAAATTACTTGAAAACAAAGGAATGTTGAATCGAATAGTAGAAAAATTACCTTCAGCTGAAGAAATGAATACTCTGATTGCAAACGGTGATAAATTAACTAGACCAGAATTAGCTGTCCTAGTAGCTTATGCTAAAAATGCTGCTACTGACATCCTGAACCAAATTAAGTTTATAGATGAAGCCTACTTCCGAAATATGCTGTTAACATATTTTCCTCGAAAACTTGTCGATACTCCAAAGGCAACCGATTACCTACAAAACCACAAGTTGAGCAATGAAATTATCAGCACAATATTAGCTAATGACTTTATTAATACAATGGGATGTCTGGAATTCCATCAATTACTGAATAATGATGAACAAAATGCAAAAATAATCATGATAGCGTTCATCGTTGCCAAATATACAACTGGTTTAAACGTTGTCTGGGATAACGTCGAAAAATTACTCGGACAAATAGATTCAAAATTGCGAATCAAGCTTTTTATAATGCTCCAAGATATGATTTCCAAAGTTATGAGCTGGCTACTAGGTAATCAATCACTCTTTATCCAAAAATATTCGTTTGATATCCAAAAAATGTGGAACATTGCTGTTGCATATATCGATATTCTAACCGAAGCTTATATTTGCGGCTCAATCACAAATGCTCCCAAATCACCATATCAAGAGTTGGAGTCATTAAAAGGCAAAATAGACAATAAACAACTAAAGTTATTGCAATCAATCCATATATATGGCGACTATTTTGATATAATCAGTACATTTGCTCATAAAAATGATATAATTCTGTCAGCTCAAGCATACTATAATGTCTATAAATCATTAGAATTATCAGAAATATTGCTAAGATATGAGTTTTTACTCGACCAATCAGAACATGGATTGCGTACTGCTGGCTATTCTATTATTCTTGATATTAGAAACGATGTGAGGAATATAATTAGCAAGTATATAAACAGTGAAGGGTTAAATATAGAGCAACTTTTTGATAAAAACACTTTTGACAGTTATAAAGATTATATAGCATCATATAACACCGCAACATCAGAGAGTAACGTTTTAGTATCAATGATCGGACTTAAAACCCAACTTATCAGATTAGCTGAAAGTCTGAAATAGTTGTACTGACAAATAAACCTACGATTGTAAAATGAATATAGAACAAGAAATAAATTTTTATTTTTTCCCTCAAGAGACCTATCTCAAGAGCATAGGCCTCTTACTACAACAAATCCATATCCAAGCGTTGCAAAATGATGATCGATTGGATCAAATACCAAATTTGGAAAAAAAAGAAGCGATGATTAAACCGATGCCTAATCTAAGCAATCGGATATTTATTCTATGTTCCTCGTTACAACAAATGCAGCAATATGATGAAGGTCTTTGGGTTTACTCTCAGTTATCTTTTCTTCCCCACTCTACTGAAAATGACATAAAGCTTGAACAACAACCTGTAGTTTTAGGCACAGATCCAAAATCAATCCAGAAGGCTGGAGATGGTTTTAAAATTTTGCTTCTAATGCCTGAAGCATTACAAAATTTAAGATCGGAGTTTTATGGAATTGCTGGGCATATCCAAAAAATAATTGTACCACTTACAGTTGAGAAACCAACTTCAGAAGAAAATATGAAACAATCAGCAGCTAACTATCTTAAGTTCGTAGCAAATTCCAATCCTCAATTAAATGTTAACATTGTTTATAAAAATCCAGAAACAAATCACTGGGTTAAAAAAGCAATGAACTAGGATTGAACTTAAACTAATCGAAATTTTTGTCCTGACTGGTCAAAGCTATGCATAAGAGCAAATCAAAATTATATTAACGAAATAACATGACACATTAATATAAACGAGCTTAATCAGGTTTTAAGGAAGAAGTGATTGCTTGATCATGATTCACTACGAATAAGGTTGTTTAATTTTCCTTTTTCATCTTCTGATAAAAATTTACGTGAGGCAAATTGGTATACTATTCCCAAAGTAAAAATAGTCGCAAAGATTAATGATGTTATATAAATCCCTTGGCTAGTACCAGTTTTGGTTTTAATAATCTGGTCATAGCTTACAGCTGCTCCACCTAGAGTTATACAAGAAGCAAAGATACCTAGGATAGATCGCAACATACTTGGCTTGCCCATCTTATTTAGATATGTTTGTGAGTTGCGACTTTCATCAAAACATAAAACATCTTTGCCATCTAAATCTTGATCTGTTTTGATTTGCAAAGCTATCGTATCAATTTTATTTCTGTCTTCATTGCTCAGAACTTTTTGCGTTGCCCAAAAAAAGGCCCCACATAAACAAAGGGTGGTTCCCCAAATTATTCCTATTTTACTTAACAAAGTATTAGCTGAAGAGTAAGAATATGCACCAAATGCAACTGTCGCTAAACCAAAAGACCCATGGCGAAAGATTCTGGAAGATTCTATCGTGCCATATTGTAGCATATCCTGAATTTTAGCCTTTTTTTCTTCTAGTTTTGGATCCAATTTTTTAACATCTCCTTGTCCGCTCCCCTCTGTTGTTGCAGCTTTTGGAATTGTCAATCCAGAACTCTCTGCAACTCTTATATTATCTCCGATTAAATCATCTGGTTCTTTTTTCCATAACTTTGAATCAGCAAGATTTTTAAGCACAGACAGATCTTTTTCATCACCTGAAAATGTTCTGATCTCAGGATTAGATTCAGAATTACCAATCAATAATATTTTAGCCATGTCCGGACTATATAGTCTATTTTCTGGTTGACTTGGCAGCAAAACATCAAGAATCGTACTAGCACCATCAACTGGCTTTATCTCCGAAACAAGTACTGAAAATGGCGCCCGCTCTTCTGTATTACCACTTACTGGATCGCTTTCTAGTATTATACTAGATTCATATTCTACTGCAGTATGAAAGCTTTGACTATCTGTAACATTTTGATCTTTGAGTTCAGAAGACTTGATATTGACATCGTTACTAAGCATATTTTTTTTATCATTATTAAAATTTGGTGTGCAAGTTATTATACCATAATATATAGCTTTTGTATAGCAAAAGTTAGTTTTGATACTAATTTTTGTATATTTAAATAAAAACTAACTTTAATTAAACAATTAAACGATTTTTTAAATAGAATTTTAAATATTTGACAGTCAAATTTTCATAACTACTTTAGCTTCATCTCCAGCAACAAAACAAAATAATGGGTTGTGATTTTTTACAGATTTAGCTATAATATCTTTTGGGTAAGCAAAGACGAACCCTCTAAAAACCTAGTCAGATTCGAAAGAAAGCAGCTATATTAGAGAGGTTCGGGTTTTTCTTACCCACTTTATTCGGTTATTTTGCAATATTTCAAAATAATATCCAAGATAGTATATAACTCCAATGACTATTAACAATGAAGCCACAATTCTAAATGATCTTACCGCAATACCGGAAGATTTGATTTCAGTGGTATGCCACTATGATTCACAGACAGTACTGACAAGGTCTGGTGAAATATCACAGATAATTAAAGTTCAAGGATATAAAAACGTTTTTAAGCAACAGTCAAACGACAAGCTTCGCGATTTAGTTCGAGCAGCTTTGGTTGAATCAATAGCTAGCTATGATATTTTAATCCAACTACATGTGATACGAGATTATAAAGATATTACAAGTAGTGACAATAGCTTCATCAATCAAAAAGCATCCAAAATTGACGAACAATGGAATCAATTAAATAATTGGCATAATAAGCTTGATAATACTTTATATATAGTGATCACTCACCGCGGTTTGCGGAATTACATTAATCCAAATAGTATTATAAGACAATTTTTTCCATGGTCACTCAAAAATAAAGCTATTCAAAATCTCGAAAACTGTGCCCAAGAGCTAAATGAAATAAGCCAGAATGTTAAATTAAAACTAAAAGATTTTAATAGCCACACTCTCACTATCAAACATAGCAAAAACAAGAATCAATATATCTCAGAACCTTTATCATTTGTATATTATTTATTATACTTTATTGATTCTGAAATTCCAGTTAAACCAATAAATTTTGCTCATCAAGCAACAAATGTGGAACGGGTTAAAGAATTTTTTAATAGTAAATATACGCAGCCAAACAATAAAGCCAATTCCAAAATAGATGAGTTAAATTCTAGATATGCAGCTATTTTTAGCTTGAAAACCTCATATGACATCACAATCCAGATGGCAGAAAAAATATTGCAAGCAGATTATAAATTTATAATCTGCGAAACAATTATTTTCACGGAAGCTACAACGATTAACTCAAGTTGGTTGCAGCACAAAAGATTATATGAAGCTTCGAAATTTCCAGATATGGGCAAAATTAGCGGTCTCAATCGACTTTTAATATCTAAAAATGATACAATAACCGATTTTTGTCAAAATCAAATTACAATTTCAATAATTGCTAATAGTAACCGCGAGTTACAGACTAATACTTTGAATTTTGGCTCTTTAATCTCTGAAATAGGTCTGAATTTTATTCGAGATGATGTTTTAATGTCCGGACTATTTTACGCTATGCTACCTGGTAACCACAAGTATTTGAGCAGATTATTTCCAAACTCTATTGCTAGAATTGCTCCTTTTACGAACACTATTTTGCGCGGAATTGGTAGAAAAACCCAAAGCAATTGGGGACCACCAATGATGATGTTACCGGAACTCACAACCGGAGCAGCATATTACTTCCATTTACACAATGATAAAGATAATCCAGAACATTGCTTAGTAATTAAGTCTAGTCGAAGCAATACCAATCGCAATACTAAAGAAGAAGATATTTTACGGTTCATCTTGGCCCAAAGCATAAGATTTAACCCAGCTATTATTAATATAGATCTAACAGGAATACATCAGGATTTTATTACCCAAATAGAAGGATATACTATTGATTTAGGAAGAACAGACGAAATGGCTATGAAAATCGGATTAAATCTTTTTGACGTATGCTTACAGCATGATACAAGTATGGATTTATTGTTAGAAGTTATCAGAATATATATCAATAAAGGGGAAGTTATTAGCCAAGAAATACAAGACGTAATTAAAGATGTTGTAAAAAATTGTAGCGATAATATCAATACAAATGATAATAAGTATTCATATTCTAAGATAGCACAGTCTTTTGCCGATTTAGCAGCAGAAAATAATACTCACACTTGTATTACTAATATTTCTATTTTTCTTAATAATCCGCTAATCTATAATGCCTTCTCTACAAATAAGCTGGAACCATTGTCCCATACCCAACGCCGCAAAATAATTCTAAATCTCAATCTAAAAACACTCTATGATAATTCACCCGAAGCTGCAGAATTATTTGCAATATTACTTTTGGTTCAACTTCCAGAATCCTTAATTAATACACCAACTTTAATCGCTTTAAGCAATTCTGATTTTATATTTAGATCAGAAAAACTCATAGAAATTTTTATACATAATCTTGATACGTTAGCAACCCAAAATTGTGTTGTCATTAATAGTATTAGTAACATAAATCAAATTACAACTCTTAAATCTGCCAATAAGTTTTTTGCTGCTTATGCCAATAAATTTTTTATGACTGATCGTAAAATGACTAAAAATCATAGAAAAATTTTGGGAATTGAAGAAAATGAAATATATAAAATACGATCATACGATAGAAATGAAGGTAATTTTTTACTTAAACGCAGAGATTGCTCTTTCCTTAGCAATATAAGCATATAGCTAAAACAGAAAAATTTTAATTCCTAGAATCGACAGAAAAATTAATATTTAAGCAAAACCCTATAAGTAAGTACTACGAAAGCTTGATATAATTATTAATCTGCCATAGCAATTATGATCGGGTTTGGTATTGTATTTTGATAGTTGTTAGCATCTTTTAGAATCGCATCTATCGTATTTTGTTGGGTTTTAAATGCAATCAACTGCGGACCGGAAACTATTTGAATTGGTTTTGAAGCTAACGTTATTGATTTATGAGGATTAACACGCTTACCGTTTTCATGCAACTCAAAGTGGAGATGAGCTCCAGTTGTATTACCACTACTACCTACATAACCAATTACTTGACCTTTAGTAATTTTTGAACCAACTCTAATACCCTGAGCTATTCGAGAAAGATGCGCATAGAAAGTTGAATATTTATTGTCATGACGAACTTTGATTGATCGGCCATATCCTCCTTCATAACCGCTTGATACTATAATTCCATCCCCAGCAGAAACAATCGGGGTACCATGTGGAGCTTTATAGTCAACCCCGCCGTGGAATTTTTTTGTACCCCAAATTGGATGAATTCTAAATCCATAGCCAGAACTGATTTTAGTATATCTGACCGGAGCTCTAAGGCCAGAATTTACTGCTTTTTTGATAGCATAACCATCATGGTATAAATAGTGAACACGCTTTTTACTATCTTCATATTTATATATTTTAGTTTTTATTTTTTTGTTTTTAATACCAATATAGCTAATTTTATTCTTAGAAATTTTGGCGTCGCTAGTATAAACAATTTCAAACTCGGTATTTTTATTGATAGTAGCGCTGCCTGACAAAAGACTCATAACTTCTCTCACAATCCCAGCTGGTGCTCCAGCTTTTTTGATTGCATCTGCTAAATTGCCAGTCGTAACAACTCCCTTAACAGCTTTGTGATGATTGTTTGTTTTGGATTGCTGGGAACTGTTCGATACTTTTAATTTAGCAATATTAGGCTCCACTTTATTTTTGCTATTACTAGCATCGTTAATGCTTTTTTGGTGGTCATGAGTATTTTTATCAATATTTCTAGCTGGAGATGAGCCAACAATAAATTGTTTTTCGACAGAGTTTAAATAAGCAATAACATTATTTGCTTCATGGATCTTGCGTGCGGTATATAGATGGTTTTGATTGCTAAATGCTAAACTGAATAGCTGATTACCTATTACAATCTGCAAATCAGATAAATGTTCAAATAACACATTGTTATTATGATCAAGATTTGATTTAATATTCTGATCATTCTTTTGTTTAGCGTCAACAAACAAAATTAACTTTATTGATGCCCCACCTCTAATATTTGATACTTTATATATTTTAGCAACGGCGTTAGCAACAAGATGAGGCTGATTGCCCTTTAAACCCATCGCAGCAAGGGTATGCAACAAAGTACCACCTTGGTGCAACGTGGTTGCGCGGACTTCTATCTGCTTTCCTTCGATTCTTGCACTATATGAAATAATGTTACTTCCATTGGACTGCGAAGGTTGAGAATGATTTTCTACTAAATTTTTGTCTTCCGTTGAACCAGCCTGATGCTCAATATTAGATTGATGAACTCCTGAGCCCACCTCCACAACATCAGTATGCCTAAGAAAATTGACTATGCTCAAGATGATATTGAAGAATATCACAGCAGTAGTAACAGCAACAAACAATAACTCGGCAAAAGAAAGTCTAGATATTCCTTTAGCTTTTTTTGGATTTTCAATATAGGATGGATAATTTGATAATTTCATGCAGAAGTATATATTAGTGGATTGTAGGGATTCTAAGTGAAAAATAGAATAAAAGTCAAGTCGAGAGTTTGATTATTTTTATATAAAACTTGAGTTATAATTAAATTGATTTGGGTCGCAATATTTAAAATTAATCTGTCAAAATTCAATTCATAATCGCTGTAAAAATCCTAAATCAGAGCTATGGAAACTAACCACCAACAATTCATAATGTTGTTATATAAAAACAACATTATAGAGTGGTAAATCAAAGCTCAATCAAATTGCTTCCGAATATCGGCTAATTGCTTTCTATACAAATCCCAATCTTCAATCATAACCCTAGCAACTCCACTTTCTATTGCTGCTCTAGCTACCGCAATCGATACTTCTTCCATTAGTCTTGGATCAAAAGGAGAGGGTACAATATAATTAGGGCCAAACTTTGGATTATTGGAAGAATTTGGCGATTCTTTTTTTGCAAGTTCAGCAATCGCAATAGCTGCTGCAAGCTTCATCTCTTCGTTAATATCACTAGCACGAACGTCCAAAGCTCCGCGAAATATATAGGGAAAGCCCATTACATTATTGATTTGGTTTGGATAATCTGATCTTCCGGTTGCAATAATTGCAAAGGGAGCAACTTCTCTTGCCTTTTCTGGGTTTATTTCCGGATCAGGATTAGCCATCGCAAATATGATCGGATTTGGAGCCATTTTTTTTACCATTTCCTGGCTTAATGCTCCCTTGACTGATAAGCCAACAAATATATCGGCATCCACAATTGCTTCTTCTAAGGTTCTGAGCTTGGTGTCAACTGCATTTTCTTCTTTCCATTGGTTCATTCCTGTTATGCGACCTTTGTATATTACTCCTTTAGTGTCGCACATAATAACGTTTTGAGGTTGAATACCGATTTTTTTGAATAGTTTTAGACAAGATATTGCTGCAGATCCAGCGCCGTTAATCACCATTTTGACCTTTGTAATCTCCCGGCCAGTTATCTCTAGAGCATTGATCAAACCAGCTGTTGCAACTATTGCAGTACCATGTTGGTCATCATGGAACACTGGAATGTTGAGCATTTTTTTCAATTTTTCTTCTATAGTAAAACATTCTGGCGCTTTTATGTCTTCAAGGTTAACCCCCCCCCAAGTAAGAGCAATTTTACTGACGATTTGTATAAACGCTTCTGGGTCATTTTCATCAACTTCAACGTCATATCCGTCGATACCAGCAAAACGTTTGAACAAAGCAGCTTTACCTTCCATCACTGGCTTAGAAGCTAACGCACCTAAATCCCCGAGCCCCAAGACAGCAGTACCATTACTTATAACTGCAACAGAATTACTTCTGCCAGTATAAGAATATGATGCATCAGGGTTTTTTGCAATTTCAAGACAAGGAGCAGCAACACCAGGAGAATATGCTAGCGACAGTTCAGCTTTGGTTCTTAAAGGTTTTGGTAAATGTACAGATAGCTTGCCGCAAGGCTTTTGCTTATGCCATTCTAGGGCTGCTGCATTCAAATCGAAACTACTCATATATTAAACAGGTAATATAAAGTTATGGGATGTAAAAAATTTTGGCGGATGGAGTGGGATTCGAACCCACGGTACGCGCGAACGTACGTCGGTTTTCAAGACCGGTGCCTTAAACCGCTCGGCCATCCATCCAAGGCGGATGATAGCACATTATAAAAAATAAGCAACTTAAAAGTTACTAACTAAATTACCATGTTAGCGCTTGACATTGTTATATTTAGGCATTATAATATATGTATATTATATTATAACTACATTACTAATATGCCAAACAGTTCAGTTTTCACAGTTATCCGCAACACAGTTCCTGATGTTCGTGCGGCGTTACAAAAGAATATACACGATCCAAAAGAAAGAACAAACCTATCACAACAATTGAGCCAAAGTGGTGTTTTTGCTCATAATAAATATATTACTTCTACAGGAATAGCTAAATATACATCTGGATTCGGCAATGATGCAAGTATTATCAGTATGGTAGGTGGGGGAATCCAAACACTCTATAATTTATCGCGATGCCGAACAGTAGTTGAAAAGATTGATCTTAGATCAAGAATTTTGCTATCGACCTTGCAAAAACAATTTGATATTGTAAAAGCACAAGAAAAACAATCACAAGAAGCAGAAGAACAATTACAAAAAACAGAAGAACAATTACGACACGTTATTGCCCAAGAGGCTTTTTATAGCCTAATTAAACTTAATTTGGGCTTGTTAGCAGTAAAGCAGATCTTTAACCCAAATGGGATTGCAGACTTGAAACATGTTTTCGATCCTGCCACATGGACAAAAATGATAAATGTATTTATCGGCTTTGCTTCTGCTCATCCATTGACACTCTGCACTATTGTAGGCACTATATTGGTAGTAGAATTCATGGTATATACTAACATATACAATAGAGCAATACGATATTCAGATGATATGGCAATAAATAAAATGATTGAGGGATTAGATGAACATATTAAAAAATCAAATCAAACACAACCCCTAAACCATGTTTCTAACTTATCAGAAGAAATTAATAGCACACCATCAAGACAATGATTGGCTAAAATAACACCCGTTCTACTTATAGAATAGTAATTTTTATAGTATCAAGATATTACATTATTTTGATACTATATAGCTCACGATCCAAAATTATTTCGGTTGGTATATTGCTATACATATCTAAATCATCACAACCTAAATCTAAACAGACAGGTAAGCCATCATTACCGATAATTTTATTACTATAAAACCAATACAGCTGATCAACCAATCGTTCCTGCAAGAATCTAGTGGTGAGTTTCGAACCTGTCTCTAGTAGAATTTCGTTAATTCCTAATTTGGCAGAATGATGCAACACCCTTTCCAGATCTAGATTAGAAGATGATGCATGACTTTGCTGAATAAAATTCGGCACTATCACAACTTCTATTCCTAATTTTTCTAATAATTCCTTTTTATCTTGCTCCGAAGTTATACTAGTATATATAATAGTTCTAATCTCAAAAGCAGTTTTACAGATCATGCTTTTTTCTGGAATTTTCAACTCTCCGTCTAATATAATTCTAATTGGCCGCTTGTCAGATCCGGGCAATCTACAGTTCAACATCGGATCATCTGCTAATACAGTCCCAATTCCAGTTAAGATTGCGTCAGCACGTTCTCGAATCGAATGACTATATTCACGCTGTTTTTCAGTTGTAATCCACTTGCTTTGCCCGTTATGTAATGCTATTTTGCCATCCAAACTACTAGCTATTTTTAGAGATATAAAAGGACGTTTTTTGCTCATTCTGCTAATGAATCCACGTATTATTTTCTCTGCACGAATTTTTTCATTGGTTTGGCTTCGATCATAAATCACTTCTACTCCACTATCCCTTAGAGTTTTTATCCCCAAACCATTAGTACGCAAATCAGGATCAACAGTTGCCACCACCACTGTTTTAATACCAGCATCGATAATTGAAGCGACACAAGATTGACTCGCGCCTTGATGCACGCATGGCTCTAGTGTCACATATGCAATAGCAAAATCAGTACTATAACCCTGTAGTTGGGCTTGCTCAATTGCAACGGCTTCAGCATGTGGACGGCCATTGTTTGCAGTGCGTGCTAGCCCTATAATCTCCTTTTGCTGATTTAACAATAGACAACCAACACTTGGATTACTACCTGTTAATCCAATTCCCTTCTCTGCTTCATTCAAAGCAAGATTCATATAGTATCTATGGTTCATTACAAATTTGGCAGGTTAAAATTAATTATATTGCAGTAGAATCATTGATAGGAGAATTGGTAGCTGCTTCTTGAGCAATGCTATTTTCTGTTTGTTTTGCTATTTGATCATTAGTTTTGTCAGTACCAATTACTTCCTGGGCAAGAACCGATTCAGCAGGTGAATTATTAGTTACTGCCTCAGCTATTTGGACATCGCTACCTATCAAAGACTTGAAGGCATACGCACAAAGCTCTTGCAAAGGTACATTATGGGAAATTGATAGTTTTTTAAGTTGATCAAGACTGTCAATGATTTCATTCGGAATCTGCCCGCCTCTTTCATTTTGAATAAATTTATTTTGAAAATATATTGGATTATTATCTTGGTTTGGTGATCCAATATGAATTTCAACATCAGATTTACTACCATTGAAATAACACGGCACTTTGAATGATAAAACTTCTTGATTTTTCTTTGTCATATAGATTAATTTTTCATTTTTAATTTTGTATTACTATCAAGTAAATCAAATATTTGCTTAGTCACTACATCAGCTGTTTTGTTTCCATCTATGATTCTGATTCGATCCGGAAAACGCTTTTGCAGATCTAGAAACCCATTCCGTATATCAATATGGAAACCTATATCTTTCTTATCATAAAAACTCTGATGAATGCTGCTGGCTTCGATTCTAGCTTTGAGGGTTTCGATCTCTATGTCAAGCAAAATAGTGATATCAGGTTCGATTATTGAATTTGCAAAGTTTTGTTTTATGTACTGTCTTAAACCAGAGTGAAAATCAGATTCAATATTTTCAGCATGATTAAGACTGGAATTATTAATATAGTTGAATGATGTAGACAAATTAATTAACTGCTCAACTATCTCGGTTTTTAATCCTTTAGCATAACCCTGATATACCCTTGAAGAATCCGCAAATCTATCACTAATGACGATAGAGCCAGAACGTAACGCTTTGGCAATTTTAAGGATGTGATCATGACGCGCCGTACTTAACATAAACAATTCTGTCAGAGGATCATTGATTTCGTGATCAAGCAAAATAGAACGTATATTCTCAGCTAATTCTGTTCCTCCTGGCTCTTTAGTCAATAACACATGATACCCCATACTCTCTAGCTTTGACCTGAGAATTTTAGATTGTGTTGATTTGCCGCTTGCTTCACAGCCTTCAAAAGTGATAAACATGTTGCTTAAACTTATTCTTGGTTATTTTACCGGTATCAACTATTGATATAAATTTAAAATATACAAAACCAATAGTAGGGTTTATAATATAACTTTATCATCTTGACTGCAAGCTAGTTTTATTTTTCAAGTACCCAACCGATTATCCATATTTTGATATAAATGAGCATCGGTCTATCACGAAATAAATTGATTATACTATGGTTTTAGAACAGCTAACAGAACTACAATTACCATAATAACAGCTGGTATTTCGTTGATAATACGATAAAAACGTTCTGAATATTGATTATTTTCATGCAAA
Source organism: uncultured Rickettsiales bacterium (assembly GCA_937996615.1). Classification (GTDB taxonomy): domain Bacteria; phylum Pseudomonadota; class Alphaproteobacteria; order Rickettsiales; family Midichloriaceae; genus CALKVD01. Next base: position 17,960 of record CALKVD010000097.1, read on the forward strand.
AATTTTTTATGCAGAGAAAGATACCAGAAATGTATGCCAATCAGCAAAAGCACTAAAACTAATTTATAATGAAGCCAAACCATCGTGCGCCATTCTAAATCTAGAATCATTATTACTCCTAAAGCTATAACTGTAATCATACTTGGATGCATAATATAATTCAGTAATTTTTTTTCCATCGTACAAAACATATTGTATGCTTTATCATTTTTCTCTAAAGTAGAATGGTATACAAACAATCTTGGTAGATATAGTAAACCAGCCATCCAACATATCACAGCTATGATATGGAATGCCTTTAAAAAATTATATGTATACATAACGCGTTACAGTTGCCTTTTTTATTTTATAAGATTACAACTTATAAAATAATTTTTAAATCTATAAAATACTAATAACATTGTATATAAAGAATCTCAGTAGTATAGTAAATTCTTACGATCTTTTTATTATCGATATTTATGGCGTCATTTTTGATGGCACAAAGCTAATACCAGAAGCTTTTGCTGCAATTGAATATCTAAACAAATCAAAAAGGAATTTTTTTCTTCTCTCTAATTCTCCAAGACCTCAATACGTCACGAGACAAAAAATTGTTCAATCTCTAAATACAATGGGAGTTACTAATTCCTGTATTGATGAAGTAAGAATTTTTACTTCAGGGGATATGTTTGCCGAATTTATGGTTGCAAATATATCGCAAAATACACATAAATTTCCTTATATAATGCAACAATCACAAACTACAATCGATATTTGGGGATCATTTGAGTTAAAAAATGATTTTTCATTCTTAAATGGCAAAGTATTTTTGCTAGGTGCCAATTCAAATCATCATCTCATCAAAGAAATAAACCAAAAACTTAGCGAAAAGCATCTTCCAAATTTATCTATCACAACCAGAATCTCAGAAGCAAACTACGTCATTATTCTAGGTGCATCAGATGCAAATGAGCCTGGTGTTGCAGACAAATTTAATCAAGAATTAGATTTAATCGTCAAAGCAAAACTACCAGTTCTATGTCCAAACCCTGACATCAGTGCTCCTGGTGGGAGCGAATCAAGAGTTTTTACACCAGGATTTTATGCACAAAAGTATCGTATGATGGGAGGTAGCGAGGTTTATTATTTTGGCAAACCATTTCAAGCGGTATATGACTTTGCAATTGAAAAGTATTGCCTGGTTCAAAATCTAAACCCATTGAAACTAAAAAACAGTAAAATTTTATGTATTGGCGACAGTATAGTTCATGATATTTGTGGAGCATATAATATTGGTGCCGATGCTTTGCTAATTGATAACGGTTATAGTATTCAAATCGATGAACTTCCTCAATTACTCAACTATCACCCTAATTATCGAATGAAGGTTTTAAAACCATAACTCATCACCGAATTATAATTTAGGATTTATTTTACTATTATCGGAATATATAGCTCGCACCTAGCTCGAGTCATTCCCACATACTGCAATCTATCTTTTTCGGCATTTTGAGCAATTTTCAATTCTTCTTTAATTGAATTTAATTCAGCAAATTTGTATTTGCCATTCAAGATTGGAGCAAAATCATAATTTAAAATTAGCTCATATGGATCTTGATATTTTTGCATTGCGTCTAACAAAATCACAATTGGAGCTTCCAAACCTTTTGCACCGTGGATAGTACTGAAAACGATTCTTGAATCAACATCAGAAGTTATTGAATATTTTGAATTGCGTTCTTTAACTTCGGTGCGGAATTTTTTTATTATCCTAATAATATCATTCATACTAATTACATTATTTTCGTTTGCTATTGATTGATATAGATTGCTTAAAATTAACGAACTATTGTAATAATATAATTTTATTTCTTGACTAAAATACTGCAATACGTATGCAACAAATTGAATAGATCCTTGACATAAATTAAATGCCTTTAACAAACCATTTAATTTATTATACGCAGCTAGATATTTTAGTATTTCCTTACCATTAGATTCTGTAATATATTGACTTTGACGTTGTGAAATCTCGTACCATAGAGGCCTATCTCTTTGATAAGTTAATTCGAAAATTTCATCTTCACTAAGTTGAATTAAAGGCGACTTCAACAAACCAGCCAAATTTAAATCATCGGTTGGCATCAAAACAAATTTAAGTACCGCTATCAAATCATCGATCAATAAAATACTTGAATCATCATTATAGGCGCTATAATCTATTTTGAGGCCCAGTGAAACTAACTTAGCAGCAAAATCTAAACTTAAGACACTATGGCGTCGTACTAATATCATGATATCTTGTGGCTCTACTCCTCTATCTAATCCTGGAATATATCTTTTGTTTTTTAACCACTCATCTAGTAAATCAGCCAGTTGCTCAATATTTTCAAAGTTTATTTCCTGATAAATCCCCAATGATTTTTTCACCGCAATATGTTGAGGCCAATCTGGAAATCGCTTATTTACAGCTTGTATAATAGCTGAATTAGAACGAAAATTAGTCGTCAGCTGAATTGATTGCCAAATTTTTCCAGCATCATTAAATTTTTGACTAAAATAGTTATTAATATCTAAAAAAATTTTAGGACAAGCACCTTGAAAACCAAAAATAGACTGTTTAAAATCACCTACTATAAATAAAGTTCGGTTTAAATTCCTAGATGTTTCACCAGAATAAAATTCCTCTGTCAGTAATTTGATTAAATCCCATTGGATTTCACTTAGATCTTGGGCTTCGTCAATCAACATATGGTCTATCAACCAATCAAGCTTGTATGATAAATTTTGTGCAAATGCTTTATTATTTAATATAGCGATAGTATGTACTATCATATCGTCATATTCAAGCTTATTTGCAATAAGTTTACTGTGGACATATTCAATATGAATCAGGCGAGCTATCTTACCGAAATTATCAATAATCTTTGCATATTCATGCCTGGCTATTTTTTCTTTTATCTGAACCAAAAACAAAAAAATGGAATCAAAAATTTTTTCTAGTTTTGGATAACGATCAATTATCTGGCGGCTAAAAATTTTACGTTTTCTTGGTTGATCATCTGTTGTAAAAAAAATTCGTGCCAAAGCTTCATAAATGATTAAAGGATCGATAATATTAATCTCTTCATTTTGTTTCTTTCGGTTCTGTACGTAGGTTAAAAATGTACATATGTCATCATTTTTTTTTGGAATAAAATCAATATATTCTAACAATTCCTCACAATCCAACTCATCCAAAAATTGTCTTATGATTTTGTCTTTTGCTTCTATTTGTTTTGGCAAATTCAGAAGTTGTTCAACTGTTTGAATCCAAATGTCTCGATCACCACCTTCATTATTATTCTGACATTCTTTATTATAAAATTTATGCAAATTATATAGTATATCTATCAAATCTAATTCGCTGTAGCGTTGCAGCAAACTCTGAATACTTGCTTTGAGCTCTCCTATATTACTGTCTTTTATTTTTGCAAAAGTCTTATAGGCACTATGAAAAAATTCTTCTCTGGCCTCTTGATCAGAAAGTATTTGATAACCGTTAGTAAAAATCGAACTTTTATTTAGAGACTGAATGCAAAATCCATGTAATGTTTGTATTTGTGGTGATGTTTCAGGGTTCAAAATCAAACGATAGATGGTTAGAGCTTTTTCTACTATTTTTGGCGATGGGTAAATTCCCAACTCTTGAAGCGAAGATATCAAATCTGTTTTTGGCATTTCAAGCCATTCTAGAGCTTTATCCAAAATACGCTCTCTGATTTCTTGGACAGCAGCGTTTGTATATGTAATACAAAGAATCTTATTTAACTCTCCGTTATGGTGGAGAATTAAAGTCAACATACGATCAATCAAAAGCTTAGTCTTGCCACTTCCTGCTGAAGCAGATACATAAATAGAAGCATCGGGATTTGTAATTACTTTAACATCAGTTGAAACAATATTATTATCAATTCTATGCATAACACACTTGCCAAAATTGTGGAATCATTTAACATTACATAATAATGAATTATAACAAATAATATTTAAAGTCAGTAATGAATTATAAAATTATAGCCTCTTCAGTCTTAGTTATAGCGTTCTTTGCATTTCTCATCATCGCTTATATCAAATATAGTAGCCGAAATATTGAAAACGAAAAGGTAGAGATTGGCCAAAGCGTTCTAAATGCAATCAAAAATGATCCCGAACTAAGACCAAAAACTGAATCCAAGATTGATACCACAGAACTAAACAAAGATCAAGTCGAACAAATAGTAAAAGAAATGATTGCTAAAGATCCTACTTTAATCACCAATGCTCTTGATAAAATCGCAGCAATAAAAGCTGAACAAGAAAAAGAGGCAATAAAAATCAAAATCCAATCTCTATCAGATAACATATATAATAATAAAAATGATCCCCAAATTGGATCTCTACAACCCAGAATTAAAATTGTTCAGTTTTTTGATTATCTTTGTGGCTACTGCCGCCGAATGCAAGAAATCAATGATTCTATTATAGCAGCAAATCCTGATATTGCAATTATCTTTAAAGAATTACCTATTTTAAGCGAGGCTTCATTTGAAGCGAGTAAACTAGCATTAGCTGTTAATGCAACAGATCCAAATCATTATCCAGCATTACATAAAGCCCTCTTATCAGAAAATATAAATTCAAATGAAGATTTAATAATGATTGCCAAGAAGGTCGGTATTGATACTGATAAATTAAATACATTTCTACGCGATGAAAAAGCAATCGCTAAAATTACTGCGCAAATCCAAGATAATCTAAAACTAGCATCTGATATTGGCCTCAAAGGAACTCCTACCTATATTATAAGCGAAATTAATGAAGTATCAGCTGGCGCAACTACTGTTGCCAATATGCAACAGTTGATAGAAAAAGCAAAGCAAAATCAATCTGGTAGCAATTCAGCAAATCTTAACTTTAACTCAAATTTGAACACCACTAAATCCGATGCGATTGTCACAGAAACTGAACAAAACCCGGAATCACAAGTAGAGAAACAACAAAACTTGTCTAAACAGACAACTCCTCCGCTAAGTCCAAATGATAATCAAAACAAAAATCTCAACCCACCATCACCAAGCGATGTGGGTAATAATGACTCAACCTCATCTCTACCCAAAGTTGAAAATAAACAAACTGACCAACCAAATGTTGAAATTCCTAACCCAAGAACCCTTGACTCCCTACCACCATTACCTAACGTTAATATACCACAATCTTCGGCAAAAGAATCAGAAGCAATTCCACAACCTCAGCAGTCTCCTCTTTTACCAAATCTATCAAATTCCACCTCAAACTCTAGCCAACCTACAAACGATTTAGCACCACCTCCCCTGCCTCCAATATCAAATAGATAGACATTAAAATAAATAGCAATACA